>CAZQSI010000063.1:0-14525 GCA_964596155.1 uncultured Chitinophagaceae bacterium | reverse complement strand
GAGCTTGGGAACGAGAAGAATCATTGAATCGTCATTTCCGATGCAGCGAATGAATCCATGAAATCACACAAATCATTGTTTGTTTTTTACTCCCCCCTTTTGTATTTTCATTAAACCACAGGTCACCAATCCGCATTCTGCACTGTCGGTTTACTCATGCTCCAAAACATCAATCTGCACATCCGTCATCATGCGGAAATGCCGGTTATTTTTTGTTTATGACAGAGACCGCCGAACGAGTTAAACGCTATAACAGGACAAAATTAATCGTTTCTTTTGTCGGCGGTGTTGTCTCCTTTCTCTTCACCGTCTGGCTTGTCGCTTCCGGTGTTTCGTTTTCCATCGAACGTCTGTCATTGTCCGTTTCAACAAATCCGTATTGGGCGCTGCTGGTGTTTTCCGCGCTGTTCGCCGGTGTGACCTCCGTTGTTTCCTTTCCGTTCAATCTTTATTCCGGATATATTCTTGAACATTCATACGGAATGTCCAATCAATCATTCGGACAATGGCTCTGGGAAGGAGTGAAAGGATTGTTGGTCTCCCTGCCTCTTGCAACGCCGCTTTTGTTGTTGGTATATTTCTATCTCATCACCTTCGGGTCGGAATGGTGGCTTCCCGCATCTGCAACGCTGTTGCTGTTTTCAATCGGATTATCCCGCGTTGCGCCGATTCTTATTCTTCCGATCTTTTACACGCTGACACCGTTGAAGGATTCTCCGTTAAAGGAAAAAATACTTTCCCTTGCCGCATCAACAACAATGATCGTGGAGGGGATATACACATTCAATCTCAGCAAGACGACGAAAAAAGCGAATGCCGCCTTCACCGGCATCGGTGCATCGAAGCGCATTCTGCTCGGCGATACGCTGATGGACAATTTCACCGATGAAGAAGTTGAAACCGTTTTCGCCCATGAGCTTGGCCATTATGTGCACGGCCATCTCTGGAAAGGTATCACCGCCGGCACGATAAGTATTGTTGCAGGACTCTACCTGACATCGATCGCGTATTCGGCTTCTCTTTCTTGGTTCGGTTTCGATACCATCACGCAGCTGTCTGCATTGCCGCTGCTCATGGTATGGCTCGGACTCTATTCGCTCATTACCGGACCAATCGGCAACATGCTGTCACGAAAGCATGAATATGAAGCGGACCGATATGCGGTGGAACGGACACGAAATGCTCCGTCGTTCATTTCGGCGTTAAATAAACTTGCGTCGATGAATCTTGCCGACCGGACACCGCATCCGATCATTGAATTTCTTTTTTACAGTCATCCGTCGATCGATCACCGGATTAAAGCATTGGAGGGAGCATGATACGGTGGATACTGACGGCGTGCCGCATTGTCATTATTCTGATTGCCGCCCTTCCGTTTTCCATTGCGGCGATTCTGCTGCTGCCGTTCGACCGTTCCAAAAATATGTACTTTTGGTGCGGCACGACCTGGTCACGGTTTGTCCTCTTTCTATGCCGTGTTGATGTAAACGCCTCCGGCATGGAACATCTGGACCGGTACGGCAATTACATTCTGGTAAGCAATCACGCCAGCATGTTTGACATTCCCGCCGTGATGAGCATTTTCCGGCATGTCCGCATCATGTTCAAGAAAGAACTCGGATACATTCCGTTCTGGGGATGGGCGTTGTGGTGGGGTCATCACATCATCGTAGACAGGAAAAAGGGAACGGAAGCGGTGAAAAGTCTCGATCGTGCCGTTCAGGCGGTCAAGGAAGGCGGACAAGTTCTGTTGTTCGCCGAAGGAACGCGGACGCGCACCGGTGAACTGCTTCCGTTTAAACGCGGCGCATTCACTCTTGCGGCAAAGTCCGGCGTTCCCGTTGTTCCCCTCACGATCAACGGCAGTTTTTCCATTCTGCCGAAAGGATCGTTTGATATTCGTCCCGCCAGCATCGAGGTGGTCATCGGAAAACCGATTGAGACGACAAATCTCAATTCGCGGGAGGATGAAATGAAATTGATGAATACCGTGAAAGAAATTATTACTCAACAGTATCGCTTAAAGGTATAACGATGTCCGTCACCATCAAAGAAGTAGAACGGATTGCGCAGCTGGCGAAGCTCCACGTATCCGATGCAGAGAAAGAAACCTTCACTCATCAGTTCAACGACATTCTGAAATACATGGAACAACTGAATTCGGTTGATACGACGAATGTCGAGCCGCTCTCTCAGGTGGTCGAACTGCAAAATGTTTTTCGGGATGATGTTGTGCAGCCTTCTATCTCAACGGAAGAGGCGCTTCAGAATGCGCCGTCGGCAACCGAAGAACATTTCAAAGTTCCAAAGGTCATCGGCTGACGTAAGCTAAACTCAGAATGAAAATTATCGGCATCATACCGTCCCGTTATGCATCGACACGATTTCCCGGAAAACCGTTGGCGGAGATCCTGGGGAAACCGATGGTGCAGCGCGTCTATGAACAGGCATCGCGGTCAACATTGATTTCGGATGTTGTGGTTGCTACCGATGATGAGCGGATTTTTTCCGCAGTAACTTCCTTCGGCGGTTCGGCGGAGATGACACCGGTGGACATTCAGAGCGGCAGCGACCGCATTGCACTGGTCGCCAAGAACCGGAACGCCGACATTGTTGTCAACATTCAGGGAGATGAACCGTTGATCGATCCGCAGATGATAGATCGGACGATTCAGCAGCTCATCAACAATCCGGATGCAGCAGCCGCCACCGCAGTGAAGCGGATCGGTTCATCAAAAGAATTGTTCGATCCGAATGTCGTGAAGGCAGTGCTGGACAACAATGGAAACGCACTCTATTTCAGCCGGTCGCCGGTACCGTATGTGCGGGACGCGCACGATCAGAATGACTGGATCGGACAAACGACGATCTATAAACATTTCGGATTATATGTCTACCGCGGCGAGTTTTTGCAGCACTATACGAGGTTGTCGCCGTCCCCCCTCGAACAGTCGGAAAAGCTGGAACAGTTGCGAATACTTGAACATGGTTTTACCATTACCTGTGTTGTTACGGAGTACGAATCGTTCCCCGTGGATACTCCCGAAGATCTGCAGAGGGTGATATTCCAATTATCAAACACGGCAATATAATGTTCCGGCCGGTACATTATTAGCTGCCGATATCATCACCAATCAATGTCGTTCATGGCCCAAAACAACTTTCTCAAGGAATACAAAATCTGGAACGTGATCGGTGCGTCATCGGCCGGTACGCTGATCGAATGGTATGACTTTTATATCTTCGGATCCCTTGCATCGGTCATCTCCGTTTCCTTCTTTCCGAAGGAGAATCCGACTGCGGCGTTTCTCTCCACGCTGGCGATTTTTGCCACCGGTTTTGCCGTCCGTCCGTTCGGCGCCATCGTCTTCGGACGGATCGGCGACGTGGTGGGAAGAAAGTATGCGTTCCTCGTGACGCTGCTGTTGATGGGAGGAGCAACAACAGCAATCGGACTGCTGCCGACCTATGAATCGATCGGCATTCTGGCTCCCATTGCGCTCGTTATTCTTCGTCTCACTCAGGGACTGGCGCTCGGAGGAGAATACGGAGGAGCTGCCACGTACATCGCCGAGCACTGTCCCGATGATAAACGGGGATTTTATACAAGTTTTATTCAAACCACCGCCACGCTTGGTCTGTTTGTGTCGCTTGGCGTGATTTTATCCGTTCGATCAACGCTCGGAGACGAAGCTTTCAGAGACTGGGGATGGAGAATACCTTTTCTTCTTTCGATCGTACTGGTGGTGTTTTCTTATGTTATCAGACGACGGCTTCAGGAATCTCCGTTGTTTGCACAAATGAAGGCGGCGGGAAAAACATCTCTTAATCCTCTGAAGGATGCTTTTGCAAATAAGGAGAATTGGATCATCATGGCGAAAGCGTTGTTCGGCGCTACGGCCGGTCAGGGGGTTGTCTGGTATACGGGACAATTCTACGCGCTTTATTATTTGCAAACCGTATTAAAGATTCATTTTATGACAGCAAACTTTATTGTTGCCGTTGCGCTGCTGCTGGCAACACCGTTTTTCATTGTCTTCGGTGGACTGTCGGACCGGATCGGACGAAAAAAAATCATTATGGCGGGCTGTTTGATTGCGGCAGTGAGTTACGTTCCGATCTATATGGCGATGGGATATTTTGCGGCTGACCCGGAAAATCCGAATGCGGTCATGTTGAGCGCGCTGGTCTTTATTCAGGTAATTTTTGTCACGATGGTGTACGGACCGATCGCCGCATATCTTGTGGAGCTGTTTCCGACTAAGATTCGCTACACATCTATGTCGCTGCCGTACCACGTCGGCAACGGAGTCTTCGGCGGACTGGTGCCGCTCATCGGTGTTGCACTTGTGGCACAGACGGGAAACAATTATGCCGGTTTGATCTATCCGATAGCCATTGCGCTTCTGACATTCATCATCGGCATGAAATACACTCAAGATACAAAAGACGTCCGTCTCTGGGACGAACTGAACGAACCTCAAACAGCGGAGAAACAATAAATCATTGGTTGTTGATCGGTTGAATTTTTTCTTCACTTACTTATTAAGAGTTTGCGTATGGCACGGTCAAATGTAAAATATATCTTTATCACCGGCGGCGTCGTATCGTCTCTCGGCAAAGGAATTGCCGCCGCCTCGCTTGGATTGCTGCTGAAATCACGCGGATTGCGAGTCACCATCCAAAAGATGGATCCGTACATCAATGTTGATCCCGGCACCATGTCACCGTACCAGCACGGCGAAGTGTATGTAACGGACGACGGCGCGGAAACCGATCTGGACCTCGGACATTATGAACGGTTTCTCGACATCAATACCTCGAAGATGAACAATGCCACAACCGGTCAGATTTATTATGAAGTCATCAGCAAGGAACGCCGGGGAGATTATCTCGGCGCCACCGTGCAGGTCGTTCCTCATATCACCGATGAAATTCGCAGGCGCATCGGACAGCTCGGCGCTTCCGGAAAGTACGATGTGGTCATCACCGAAGTCGGAGGCACCGTCGGCGACATCGAATCACTCCCATTCCTGGAAGCAATCCGTCAGTTTACCATGAAGATCGGCAAACGCAATGCATTGAACATTCATGTGACGCTCATTCCGTACATCAAATCAGCTGGGGAAATCAAAACAAAACCGACCCAGCATAGTGTAAAGACGCTGCTCGAAATCGGTATGCAGCCCGACATCCTAATCTGCCGGACGGAAAAGCGGCTTTCCCGCGAAACACGGGAAAAAATCGGTCTCTTCTGTAACGTCGAAACCGAAGCGGTAATCGAAGGGAGGGATGTCGAATCGATTTATGAAATCCCTCTTTATTTTGAAAAAGAAGGGTTGGATAAAATCGTTTTGGAAAAACTGAATGTGAAGGCAGACAAAACCGATCTTCGAAAGTGGAACCGTTTTGTCCACCGCGTGAAAAAACCGAGCGGCAGAGTCACCATCGGTTTTGTCGGAAAATACACCGAATTGAAAGATGCGTATAAAAGTATTTCGGAATCGTTTATCCATGCCGGCGCCGATAACGATGTCGGTGTTACGTTGAAATGGATAAAGGCGGAAGATCTCGACGGAAAAAATGTACGGGAACTTCTCAGCGATATCAGCGGACTCCTCGTCGCCCCGGGTTTCGGACTGCGCGGAATTGAAGGAAAAATCAAAGCAATTCAGTTTGTCCGTGAAAACAATATTCCGTTCTTCGGCATCTGTCTCGGCATGCAATGCGCGATGATCGAATTCGCCCGCAATGTCTGCGGTATGAAAGGTGCAAACAGCACGGAGTTCAAGCGCTCCAAATACAATGTAATCGATATGATGGCGGACCAGCGTACCATCAAAAACATGGGAGGAACGATGCGTCTTGGAGCATATCCGTGCGTCGTACAAAAGGGAACGAAAGCATATGCCGCGTATAAAAAGGAATTGATTTCGGAGCGCCACCGGCACCGGTACGAAGTGAACAACAAATTCAGGAAAGCGCTGCAGGAAAAGGGGATGGTGTTCAGCGGTCTTTCGCCCGACGGGAATCTCGTCGAAATCGCCGAATTAAAAGATCACCCCTGGTTTGTGGGAGGACAATTTCATCCTGAATTGAAATCGCGCGCACTCACTCCTCATCCTCTCTTTCGGGATTTTGTCAAAGCGGCTGTCATCTACAGCAAACAAAAATAATTTTTGAATCGTTCTCCGGCGGAATGCTGCCGGTATGATCCGGGCAACGATGTCAATCTGCGTTCATCATTGGTCTAAACTTCTATGATCTCCAGCTATCTCACATTGTATCATACCGCTTCATTGTTACGGAAACGGTACAATGATGCCGTGATAGCGCAAATCTATTCCCAGCAGAAGAATACACTCTCCCTCCTTCTCTACACTCCCGAACCTCACACGGTAACAATTTCCTGCAACGCCAGGGAGAATTACATTGTGGACAGAGCCGGCGATTTCAAAATGAAGAAAAACAGCATCGATCTCTTTCCGGAGCTGACTGATGCTCGGATACAGGATGTGTACCTCGGCACTGAAGACCGTGTTGTGTACATGCAATTGACCGGGGAACGGCGCCTCTGTATTGAAATGTTTGCTTCGCGCGCCAACGTGCTGCTGTGCAACGAGAACGGCGAAGTGCTGAATGCTTTTCTGAAAAAAAAAGAGTGCGCCGGTTCAATGCGCGCCATTCAATTGACCGGACAGACTGTCACTGTTGAAATGGTTTTGAATGACAAAGAAGAGTTTGCACAAACGTTTCTGGAGATCGAGGAGGGCGACATTGCACAGCGTTTAAAAAAAACTGCGCCCAAACTCGGAAAAGAGCTTGCAATAGAATCAGTATATCGCTCCGGCCTTGAGGAAGGCGCTGCGGATCTCCGGCATGCAGAACAATTATACCAATCCGCATCGACGTTGGTCAGCCGGATTTTATCCGCCAAACATATTTCTCCGGTTATTTATTTTGACGATCGCTCTCCCGTTAGTTTTTCACTGATTCCGCTTGAGCATCTCTCGTCATACAGAAGCGAGACGTATGAAGATTGTTTGGCCGGCGTCAGAACGTTTATCAGCTTCGGACGTTCATCAGAATCATTTCTGCAGAAAAAGAAGGAGATCACCTCTTGGCTGACAAAGGAAATAGAAAAAGCTGAACGTACCATTCGGGCCGTGGAGCTTGAGCAACGCGAATCCAGCCGGGCTGAACAATACGAGTTGTATGGAAATCTGATTATGGCACACCTGCCGAACATAGAACGGGGATCGTCAACTGCGAACGTGAAAAATTCCTTTACAGACGGCCCCATTGTGAATATCCCAATGGATGCATCCCTTACACCTCAAAAAAATGCTGAAAAATACTTTGAGAAGGCAAAAAAATCCAAAATTGCCTCAGAGGAATCAAAAGAGCGTCTTTTTTCACTGAAAAACAGACTTCTGGCACTCGAGGGATTGTTAACAAAATCTATAGCAATAAAAGAGAGTATTTCATTAAAAAATTTCCTACAATCAAATAAGAAATTGATCCATGACCTTGGTTTTATGACGGAAAAAGAAGCGGAAGAACTTCCACCATTCAAAATCTTTACCGTCACCGGCGGATTTACCGTCTATGCGGGGAAAAACAGTTCAAACAATGACCAGCTGACATTTAAATTTGCGAGACCGAACGATCTCTGGTTTCATGCCAGAGGTTCGAGCGGATCGCATGTTGTATTGAAAGTCGGAAGTGCCGGGGGAAATCCGTCAAAGCAGGCAATCGAACAGGCTGCGTCCATTGCGGCATATTACAGCAAGATGAAAAATGCCAAGCATGTTCCGGTGGCAATGACGGAGAGGAAATATATTCACAAGCCGAAGGGAGCACCGGCGGGAACCGTTGCACTCGATAAAGAAAAAGTTATTTTTGTCAGTCCCGTATTACCCGATACGAAAGCGTAAGCATGGCTATTCGAATACTTGTCGTCGATGACGATAATTACATACGATCATTTCTTCAGAAACGTCTGACGGCGCTGGGATATGAAGTTGCGCTCGCCGAAAACGGCGAAGTGGCATTGAAGGTTGCGGAAGAAACCAGGCCGCATCTAATTATCTCCGATTGGATGATGCCGATCATGGACGGCACGGAGTTTTGCCGGAGAATTAAGAATCATTCGGAACTGAAGTACGTCTATTTTATTCTTCTGACGGCGCGCGACACCGCCGAAGATAAAATTGAAGGAATGGAGCAGGGAGCCGACGATTTCATGACCAAGCCGTTCAACGACAAAGAGCTTGTGGCCCGGATCAATGTCGGATTGCGGATTACGGCGCTGCAGCAGGAGCTGTCGAAGTTTCAGCATCAGAAGGCGGTGACGGAGCTTGCCATCACGGTCGGCCATGAGATTAACAACCCTCTCGGCATCATCATGCTGACGCTGCAGGTGATGAAAAAGAAAATCGGCACTCCGCGCGAGGCAGAGCTGAAACAGGACATCGACACCATGATGATCAACGGTCACCGCCTCGCCGATATCGTGAAAAAACTTTCATCGCTTGAAGATCCTCAGTTTAAACCGTATCTGAAGAACTCCGATACTCACATGCTGGATCTTACCGGAAAACCGTAGGTAATCCCTCGTTTCCTCTTACATCTCTCGCAAGACAATCGTATCTTGTGTTACACCATCACTGTTTGGATGCTCATGAGGTTGCTGTACGTTGCCGTCCTGCTGTTGCTCTTCTGCGAACTCTCGTTGCCGCAGGAAAAATATTATTTTTATCAGGGAAAATCCTTCGGATCAGAGTCTCTCATTAATCCCGGATCTTTGTTGGTAAATGCCGGGTTCGACATTCTGCAGTCCGGAACGCATTCCCGCGATCTTTCCGTTATCAGTTTTGCTGCAGGGTCGCGTAATGTGCTGAAAAACCTTGCCGATCCCTTCACGCAGATCAATAAGTTCGGATGGAATCGCTTTATCGGTCAGGAAGTCTTCCCCACCAGCTTCGAGCTGGAGAAGGCGCAATGGTTTCCGAATTATACGCTTCATTTTATCGGCGGCGGACTCGATGCCCGGATGATGTTCGAATGGTACCGTTTCCACCGTTTTCCGGCACCCGCACTCTTTGCCGGCGTGACCGTTGCAGCGTATCATTTTATCAATGAAGCGGTCGAAAACGATCTCTATGCCGGTCCAAATGTCGATCCGATCGCCGATATTTATTTGTTTGATCTGACCGGAGCGATTTTGTTTACATCGGATGACGTTGCGGAATTTTTCAGCGAAACCTTGAATATGACCACCTGGTCGGGACAGCCGGCATGGAATCCTCGCTTTAATACGCTGGAAAACCACGGCCACTATTATGTTGTGAAATACAAGCTGCCGTTCGCCCGTTCCACCAGTCTGTTCTATCATTTTGGGGATAACGGATTGCTCGGTCTCTCCTTCCGGCGTCACAACGACGAAAGTATCACGTTTGCTATGGGAGGTACGCAGCGACAACTTCGTGTTGTGGACGTCACCAACGGCGCCCGCACCGTCACCGTTGAACTCGGCTGGATGGGAGGAATTTTCTATGACAGGGAAAATTCACTGCTGGCATCGCTGTTGATTTCAAACCGGATCAACGAAAATGTCCGCATCAATCTTTATCCGGGCGTTATCGATATTTTCGGCATCTCCCCCGGATTATTTGCCGCCGTGGGCGACAGGAATCAGATCATTGCAGGATTTTCGATTCAATTTTCGCCGGTGGGACTGGCGTATCGCAATACATTATAATACATTTCATAGATACGGAATCATACGTATGACGTCGCTCAAAAATAAAATTGTGTTCATCACCGGCGCCTCATCCGGCATCGGTAGGTCGTCGGCTGTGAAATTTGCGGAGGCGGGTGCCGATATTCTCATCTGTGCCCGCCGGTCGGAACAGGTGGCATCGCTCGCCGGCGAGATCCGGAAATCCTTCGGCGTGAAATCGCATTCATTTCAACTCGATGTACGGCGGAGAAGCGATGTCGAACGGACGATTCAATCCCTTCCGGATGAATGGAAAAACATTTCAATATTGGTAAATAATGCCGGCCTTTCCCGCGGACTCGACCATGCTCAGGAGGGAAATCCCGATGACTGGGATGAAATGATCGACACCAACGTCAAAGGTTTACTCTATGTAACCCGTGCGGTGCTTCCCGGAATGATCAAGCGCGGCGAGGGACATATCATCAACATCGGATCGGTTGCCGGTCATTGGACCTATCCGAAAGGAAATGTGTACGCGGCGACAAAGTTTGCCGTCAACGCCCTTTCGCAGGGATTGAAAATGGATCTCTCCGGAATCCCCGTGCGGGTGACATCGATCGATCCCGGCCTGGTCGAAACAGATTTCAGCATCGTCCGGTTTCACGGCGATGAGGAGAAGGCAAAAAAAGTGTATGCTGGAATGACTCCGCTTACTCCTGATGATATTGCGGAATCGGCCGTTTGGGCTGCCACACGACCGCCGCATGTCAATGTGAACAACATCATCTTGATGGCAACAGATCAATCGTCGCCGACAATGGTGCACCGTCGAACATGAACCACTGAAAAGGAACGTCGTTATGAAACTGTTTATGCTGCTCGCTACTCTTACGCTTTTCACTTTCGGACAAAGGAAAGATTATCAGACATCGCTGAACGAACTTGCCGAACAATATGTCCGGCTCATGCTCGACATCGGCCAGCACGATCCGGATTTTATCGACGCGTATCACGGACCTCAGGAGTGGATGGAATCGTCCAAGAAGATGAAGCACCATCTCACCGCGCTTATGGACAGAGCGGATGCGGTTGCGAAACGGCTCCGTAGCGTTCGGGTTCCCCGGAAAGATGCACAATCCCTCCTCCGGAAAACATATCTTCAGAAACAACTGATCGCGGCGACGACGAGGATCGAGATGATGATGGGAAAGAAGTTTTCGTTCGACGAGGAAGCAAAACGGTTGTATGATGTACGTCCGCCGAGTTATTCCGCGAAATATTTTGACGGAATTCTTAAAAAGTTCAGCGCCTCTCTTCCTCCGGGAAAAGGATCCATACAGGAGCGGTACTCGGCATTCAAGCAGCAATTCATCATTCCCAAGGAAAAACTCGATACGATTTTTACCGCGGCCATTCTTGAGTGCCGTACCAGAACAGCGCGGTATATCAAACTTCCGGACAACGAGCGATTCGACTTTGAATTTGTCACCGACAAGGCGTGGAGCGGTTATAATTGGTATCAGGGCGATGCAAAGAGCCTGATTCAGGTAAATGTCGATCTTCCCATCTTCATCGACCGCGCCGTTGATCTGGCTGCCCATGAAGGATATCCCGGACATCATGTGTACAATGTGCTTCTCGAATCGGAACTGCTGAAAAAAAACGGATGGATTGAATTCTGTGTCTATCCGTTGTTCAGTCCTCAATCGCTCATCGCGGAAGGAAGCGCCAACTACGGCGTTGATATCGTTCTGCCGGGAAACGAACGGACAGAATTTGAAAAGCGGGTCTTGTTTCCCCTCGCCGGCATCGATACATCAATGGCCGACCGGTATTACGCTGTTGAATCGCTCAAAAGCAAACTTGCATATGCAGGAAACGAAGCTGCGCGCGGATATTTGAACGGCACAATGACAAAAGATCAAACCGTCTCGTGGCTCACTACCTATGCATTGTTCGATTCCGCCCGTGCAGTACAGCGTGTGAAGTTTATCGAAAAGTACCGCAGCTATGTCATTAATTATAATCTCGGCCAGGATCTTGTGAGGGCGTATGTCGAAAAAAAATCCGGTAAACGTCCAACTGCCGAAAAACGATGGGAAGTGTTCGAAGCATTAATCTCATCGCCGCGCCTTCCCGGAGGATTATAATTTTTCCATCGTATGGGGCGTGTCAATGCAGACGGACAAGTCTGTATTGACGCGCCGTTTTTCATCATCCTCTCCGCTTTTTGTTGCTTCACTCCGGATTACCTGTTACCTTTTATCTATACACTTCACTTTTTTGATTCGAGGTGCCGATGCCGCAGCCGAAAACAACATTCGCCCGAGTCCATTTCTGACTTTGCATTCCTAGCAGCCGTCATTGACGGGAATATTTCCCGGCCTCATCCTGTGTGACAATGAAAGGAATCGCCCATGAACACAAAAAATCTTCACCCGGAAAGTTTAATGATGTCCTACGGATACAACCCGGAATGGTCGGAAGGCGCGATTAAATGTCCGATCTTCCAGACCTCGACGTTTGTATTTAAAAACGCAGAGGAAGGAAAAGCATTTTTTGAGGTGGCCTACGGAAAGCGGGAACCTCGTCCGAACGAAAAACTGGGACTGATCTACAGCCGCATCAATAATCCGGATCTTGAAATTTTGGAAAACCGCCTCACGTTGTGGGACGGTGCGGAGGATTGTGCCGTCTTCGAAAGCGGAATGTCCGCCATCTCGACTGTCCTGCTTGAATTTTTAAAACCGGGAGACACGATGCTCTACAGTTCTCCTCTCTACGGCGGGACGGAACATTTTATACAGCATGTATTAACCCAATTCGGTATCAATATCATCCGCTTCAAAACCGGTGAAACCAGGGATGAAATTATAGCCCAGGTCAACAGAAGCGGTCACGCCGGCTCGTTGAAAATGATTTATATCGAAACGCCGGCAAATCCGACCAACGACCTGATTGACATTTCGGTGTGCAAAGAAATTGCCAACCATTTCTCAGGACAAAATGAGGATGTGCTGCTGACCGTTGATAATACATACTTCGGCCCGTTATGGCAGCATCCGTTGAAGCACGGAGCGGATATTGTAGTCTATTCCGCTACAAAATATATCGGCGGACACAGCGATGTCATCGCGGGCGCCGTGCTGGGATCCGCTTCCATTATCAAAAGAATAAAAACTCTCAGAACATTTTTAGGCAATATGGCCGGACCTTGGACAGGATGGCTGCTGCTTCGCAGTCTTGAAACATTGAAGCCTCGAATGGAAACGCAGGCGCGCAATGCGAAACATGTTGCGGAATATCTGGTGCAACATCCGAAAATCGAACGGGTGAATTATCTCGGATTTTTAAATTCGGAAAAACCGGTGCAATATTCCGTTTTTAAAAAACAGTGTCTCTCTCCCGGCGCCATGCTGTCGTTCGATCTGATTGGCGGAGAAAAAGAGGCATTTACCTTTCTGAATCATTTGAAGCTGATCAAGCTGGCGGTCAGTCTGGGAAGCACGGAAAGTCTTGCCGAACATCCCGCAACAATGACGCATGTTGATCTTGAAGAGGCCGAGAAACGGGAATTACATATCACGGAAAAACTGATACGGCTTTCTGTCGGCGTTGAACATCCGGACGATCTTATCGCGGATATTGCCCAGGCGCTCGAATATGTAACGGTAAATGAAATGGAATTGGCGTAGCGTTTCCGGGAAAAAAATTAATTCCATGTCAATTTTTCGGTTGTTGCAGTTTTGTCCAAAAGTGTATATTGCATAAAAAACATTATGACACTGACAGCTGCAACAATGTACGATGCGTTGGTGCGGCGGGATCGCTCCTTTGAAGGGATGTTCTACGCCGCGATACGAACGACAGGAATCTTTTGCCGGCCGACCTGCACCGCACGAAAACCAAAACCCGCCAATGTTGAATATTTTTCCACTCAAAAGGAGGCGATTCTTCACGGATATCGTCCCTGCAAAATCTGTACGCCGATGCTCAATGCCGGAGATGCTCCGGCGGACATCAAGCGCGTCATCACACGGCTGACATCCAATCCTCCCGGGAAATTGAAAGATGCCGATCTCCGGTCTATGAATGTTGAGCCAAACAAAGTCCGGCGATGGTTTAAGAAACATCATGGATTGACGTTTCAGGCGTTTCAGAGGATGATGAGAATCAACAGTGCGTTTCAGCAACTTTCCGAAGGAAAGAGTGTTACATCCGCAGCATTCGGCAGCGGATTTGAATCGCTCAGCGGATTCAGCGGTGCGTTTCGTTCATTAGTCGGCACGGCTCCCTCCGGGCATTCCGGAACCGTGATTATTACCATGACGAGGTTCCCGACTCCGCTCGGACCGATGTTCGCTGCTGCAACCGACGAGGGAATCTGTCTGTTGGAGTTTACCGACAGAAGAATGCTCGAACGCGAACTGCGCGACCTCCGCAGACGGTTGAACGGCACCATTTTATTCGGAACCCACCGGCATCTCGACCGTCTGCAGCAACAGCTTACGGAATATTTCGAAGGAACGCGGACGGAATTTACTATACCGATAATCACTCCCGGTACGGAATTTCAGAACGCCGCATGGAAACAGCTGTTAACCATTCCGTACGGCAGCACACGTTCTTACAAACAGCAGGCAGAGCGAATGAAGAGGAAGCGCTCCGTTCGGGCAGTTGCCAATGCCAACGGATGCAACCGCATAGCAATCGTTGTTCCATGCCATCGTGTTATTGGACACGACGGCCGGCTTTCGGGATACGGCGGCGGCGTGTGGCGTAAACAATGGCTGCTGGA
>CAZQSI010000062.1:0-15259 GCA_964596155.1 uncultured Chitinophagaceae bacterium | reverse complement strand
GGTTCAGAAATTAAAATTGAGTCGGTAGGATTAAATCCGACCCGGACAGGTTTTTTGTCTGTTCTGCAAAAAATGGGCGGAAATATTACCATTGAAAATGAGAGGATTGTCGGCGGAGAACCGATCGGTGATCTCGTCGTCCGGTCATCGGAACTCCGGACCGACATCGAGCTGCAAGGTGATATTATTCCGAATATCATTGATGAAATTCCGATCCTTTCTGTTGCAGCGCTTTTCGCTTCAGGTTCGTTTACGGTCAAAGATGCCGGCGATTTGCGTCATAAGGAAACAGACCGAATTACAGCCGTCTGCACAAATCTGCGATCTGCCGGAGTTGATGTTACCGAAACGCCGGACGGGTTTGCTTTTCAGTCAAAAAATAATTTACTTGAATCCGTCTTTGACAGCTTTGACGATCACCGGATCGCCATGGCGTTCGGAACAGCTGCGTTGGCAATCAACGGTACCTCAACAGTCAGAAATGCGGAATGCGTTTCTATCTCATTTCCGGATTTCTGGCAAACGATTCAGTCTCTTCAACAATAGGAGAACCTAGTGGCAAACGTTAAACTCGACAAGATTACAAAAGAATACGATGGAGGAGTTGTTGCGGTAAAGGGAGTGTCCGTTGAGATTCAGGATAAAGAGTTCGTGGTTCTTGTAGGTCCATCGGGATGCGGAAAATCCACCACACTGCGCATGATTGCCGGACTTGAAGATATAACGAGCGGGACGCTGACGATTGACGGGAAGGTAGTCAACAATGTTCCTCCGAAGGACAGGGACATTGCCATGGTATTTCAAAACTATGCGCTCTATCCGCACATGAGTGTCTATGAGAATATGGCGTTTGGTTTGAAACTGAGAAAATTTCCGAAAAGTGAAATTGATCAACGGGTGAGAGAAGCTGCAAAAATATTAAGTATTGAAGAATATCTTGACCGAAAACCGAAAGCGCTTTCAGGCGGTCAGCGTCAGCGCGTCGCCGTCGGCCGTGCAATAGTCAGAAAACCAAAAGTATTTCTTTTTGATGAACCGCTCTCCAATCTGGATGCAAAAATGAGAGTGCAAATGCGGACAGAAATATCCAAGCTTCATCAACGTCTTGATGCAACAATGATATATGTCACTCATGACCAGACCGAAGCCATGACCATGGGTGACCGCATCGTTGTCATGAAAGACGGCGATGTTATGCAAATTGACTCGCCTTTAAATCTGTACAACAATCCGGTCAACAAATTTGTCGGCGGATTCATCGGCAGCCCTTCAATGAATTTTATCTCCGGCACAATTGTCAAAGAAGGGACACTTCGCTTTAACGAGCAGGGTACAGCGCTCTCGGTCGATATTCCTAAGGAGAAACAAAAATTACTTGAACCGTACATCGGGAAGGGAATTTGGCTCGGTATCAGACCGGAACATGTCAGCGCAGAAAAAACAAAAGCGTGCCGGATTGCAGCCAACGTCGAAGTAGTGGAACCGATGGGGAATGAAATTTTCGCTTATGTGACGTGCGGTTCTGCACAGCTGGTTGCGAGGATGTCGCCTCTGGAGATTCAGACAGGGGAGAAAAGGGACTTTACATTTAATATGAGCAAAGTCCACTTCTTTGATCACATTACGGAATCAGTTATCAGGTAAGCAGGATCCTGCAGAACTTGCCGAGTGCGGACTTACGTGCCGGCCACTGACCTACAGCGAAATGATCTGATGTTGATGTTTATCGATCAAAATTTCGTTTGCAATCCATTTCACGAAATCGGGACCATACTTATTTAGATACTGAACCGCGCTGATCTCCCGTTCCTGAAAATTACCGTTCGGGAAAATATTCATTGCCGCTTTTCTGATTTGCTTGAGTGAGATTTCCTCTTTTTGCTGCTGTGCCTTTTGTGTTTTCTGCTTTAAGACTTCCAACTGTTGTTGAAACTTCCCGATGGTATTATCAACCGCACCGCCCAATGTAGGATCGATTTGTTGAATGCCGTATCGGGCTTCCTGAACCGCTTCGTTGATGCGGCCGTTCAGCATGTCGAATAATGCATCGACTTTCACTTCGGATACCTGTTCGGACACCCGGCTGAGAACCGGTTCAACATCGCCGAACAAATCCACCAACTCCAATGAATACTTTTCCAATACTTTAAGAACTTTTTCCTCAACCAGCGTAACCGATGCCCGAGGAAAAATGATCGGCATCGGAATTTTATGCTTATCGTAAACGGATTTCAGTTGTCCGAAATAAGCAATTTCTGCCGGTCCGGCTACATACGCAATCGTTGGCAGCAAGGTATCCTGACAAATTGGTCGTAAAACAACATTGGGTGAGAGAAGTTCGGGAGTTGCGGTTGCAATTTCTGTTAATTCCTCTTTTGTATACCGCTGACGAAGGTTTTTCAGATAATAATCGCCGCTGTCGGACGGTTCGATCAGATGCCGGCCGCCTTTGTAAAACATGAAAAGATTCAGAGCCTTTGCTTTGATCTGCGCATGATATTGCTCTTCAAGTTCGACGCTGCGCTGAATAACTAATTTTGAAGTCTCGGAATTATTGTTAATTTCATCCAAAAAAAGAGGCGAGAGAATGCGTTTTAATTCAGGATGATTGGAGTTAATAAATACGAGTCCTGAATCCTCATACACGTGATTCATGAAGCCGGCAAATGCCTTTAGCAGGGACGTACCCGGTTTGTAGTAGCCATGCATTAATTCAAGAAGCGCTTTGGAATAATCAGATTGCGGAAGAGACGAACCGACTGACACAAAAAATTGTTTTATATGTTCGTCGACAACAATGCTTCCGGTGGCACCGATATTTTTTTCCAGCGGTTTCCCGCCGAGTAAATAAGGAATTTCAGTCAGTTCATTTCCGCCTGAAAGAAATTTTATTTTATTAATCTCTTCGTAATCGTGATCCTCTCCTTCAAGCCAAAACACCGGAACAAAATTATAATCCGGGAAATCAGCTGAAAGTTTATACGCAAGTTTTACCGCAGTGACGGCTTTATAAAAGGTGTACAGCGGTCCGCCGAACAATCCCAATTGCTGTCCCGTAACGACTGCAAATGTATTGTCATTTCCAAGTAAGTCAATATTGGCAAGGGATTTAATGCCGCTGTGAAAGTCACGATTTTGATCGTTGAGAATTCTCAAAAGAGCATTCCGATCATATGACCGGTCTTTCAACTGATCAATTTTCTTTCCCCACGCACTCTTTTCCCTGAAATTACCGGAATAAAAATATGCGAGCTTTTCGAAATGGGTGTGGTAATCGCTGTATAATTTTGACGCGATTTCCCGATCTGCTAGTTGATGATACTGAATGAAATCCATACCTGACCGACGTAAGCCTTCAAATGTTTTTATGAATATACATTCATTAAAAACCATAATCAATGAGTTGTTGTCTGCATTGATTTTAGCGGAATGTTGTAATATATTGCTAGAGCAGAATGTCAAAACTTTCAGGAAAAATTGCAGTTGTCACCGGCGGGACCGGTGCGCTCGGTAAAGATGTTGCCGCTTCATTACTTGAAGAGGGGTGCACGGTTATCGTCACCCATACGGGCAGCGAAGATTCGTTATTATTTCTGGAGGAACAAAAAAAATTATCAACAAATCTTCATGGAATCAAGACTGATGTCACTGTCGAAGATGAAGTTGAGGCATTGTTCAACGATGTTCAAAAACGATTTCAGAGAGCGGATATTCTTTGTAATCTGGTCGGCGGGATAGGGAAGAAATACCTGATTGAAGAAACTCCGCTTGAAGAGTGGCAGAGAATGCTTACGTTGAATTTGCAGACAACCTTTTTAACGATGAAGAATGCGCTACCGTTGATGAAGGAAAAGGGTTTTGGACGAGTAATAAATATGGCGGCAATGCCAGCAGTAATCCCTGATGCCCAAAAGGGGGGATATAGTGTATCCAAAGCTGGAGTAATTGCCTTGACGAGGGTTGCCGCTGAGGAAGTGAAAGGATTTGACAAAATAACGGTTAACGCCATTGCTCCCGGCATTATAAATACTCCCGCAAACAGAAGCTGGGGCGACAGCAGTGAGATTGCTAAATGGGTGACCACCGAGGAAATATCAGCGTTGATCGTCCATTTGTGTTCAGAGTCAGGAAATTCAATTAACGGTCAAATTATCAATATGTTTGGTAAGGGATAACAATGGGATTAAAAGACACTATCAATGAAGATCTGAAAAATTCAATGAAAGCAGGGAACAAGGTAAGGACGGATACCTTGCGCATGGTGAGGGCCCAAATACTTGAATTCGAAAAGAGCGGCATCGGCAGAGAGATGAATGCCGACGATGAAATGAAAATCTTGCTATCGTCCGTAAAAAAAAGAAAAGATTCCATAGAAATGTACGAAAAAGCAAACAGGAACGATTTGGTGGAAAAGGAATTGCAGGAACTGGCAATTGTTCAGGAATACCTTCCAAAACAAATGAACAGGGAAGAAGCTGAATCAATCATCGAAAAAATTATTTCTGAATCAGGATCCAAAGAATTGGGCAAAGTGATGCCGTTGGTCATGAAGGAATTAAAAGGAAAAATAGACGGAAAAGTAATTAACGAAATCGTAAAACTAAAAATAGCGTAATTATGGCATTCATCGACATTATTATCGGAATCATCATTCTCGCGTTTATGGTCTCCGGATTTAAAAGTGGTTTTGCGAAAAAACTGATTGGCATCGTTTGCCTTGTGCTTGCGTTGGTGTTGGCGACAAAATTTTCGGCGGATGTCAGCGATTTGTTGTTCGACAGTATTGGCATTACCGGCAGGACCGGATTTTTTCTTTCGTTTATCATTATTGTTCTGGGGATAACATTCGCACAATCAATTTTATACAAGGTATTTTTGAAAGATGTTATCGATTCAATGCTAAACAATGTTCTCGGAATGTTTGTGGGACTGATTGAAGGGACACTTGTCGTAAGTATTTCGCTCATTCTCCTCACAATTTTTCTAGATCTTCCGTCACAGCAGACAAAGGCGGAGTCGGAATTGTACAAACCGATAAAGAATTTTTCTCCGATGTTGTTCGATCAAATCAACTCCCTGTTGCCGGAATCTGAAGATTTCTACCAGAAAATGATGAATGTTGCCGCCGAGGAAATGAAAAAAATGGAGAAAAAATAACCGCATATGGGTCATTTTGACGCAGCTGCTGACAGGCTTGAATTCCAAAAAATACTCCATCGGATACAATATTACGCCTCCTCCGATCTGGGGAAAGAAGCTGCAGAAGTCATCGAACCATCCTCAGACCTGGAAACAATTTCCATAGAACATAATCGGGTCTCTGAACTGAAAAGAATATTGGAGGGGGAAGAGGCCTTTCCGATTGAAGGGCTTAAGGACATCAGACATGCCATCCAGCATGCAGAAATAGAAAACAGCATCATCTCCGCTAAAGACCTGCTTCACATCGCTTCCACTCTTCGCAGCGCACGAATAATAAAATCATTCATCGAAAAAAGAAGAGAGTATTTGAGTGAATTAACCCGACTAACCTCCTCAATTACAATATTTAAGGAAGTTGAATTCAACATTAATCAAGCAATCGATGAGAATGGTGAAGTAAAAGATTCTGCCAGCAAGGAGCTCCGATCAATCCGTCAATCAATTGCCGACAAGCAAAGTGCAATACGACGGGCATTGGAGAAAATTCTAAGAGCAACAGCAGAACAGGGTATGGTTCAGGATGAGATTGTAACGACCAGAGACGGAAGGATGGTCATTCCCATTAAGGCTGAACTCAAGAATAAATTTCCAGGATTTATTCATAGCGCTTCATCATCCGGCCAAACAGTTTTCATCGAACCGTCGGAAACGTTAACGTTTAACAACGAAATTACCGAACTATATTTCAGAGAACAGCGAGAAGTTGAAAGGATTCTTCGTGCTCTCACTGCTCAGATATCGGTGATCGCTCCGGATCTTCGGTTAATTGTCAAGACCGTAACTCTGGTAGATTTATGTTATGCAAAAGCCAGATATTCGATTGAGATACAAGCAAATAAGCCATTCTTAAAAGAAGTTGGTTCTGTATTGATTCGACAGGGATATCATCCAGTGTTACTTTTGAGGCATAATCGAAAGAATATCGTTCCGTTGAATTTTGAGATTGGCAGCGGCAGTAAAACAATTTTAATTACCGGACCGAATGCAGGAGGCAAAACAGTTACTCTCAAATCGGTAGGTATTCTTTCTTTAATGGTGCAATCGGGTATTCATATTCCTGCATCGCCGGATTCGGAGTTTCCAATCTTCAAGAAAATATTTGTCTTGATTGGGGATAACCAATCCATTGATAATGACTTAAGTACTTATAGTTCACACGTATTACAGCTTAAAAAGATTACAGAACAATCAGATGAGCAGTCTCTCGTTCTGATTGATGAAATCGGTTCAAACACCGATCCAACGGAAGGGGGAGCTATTGCCGCTGCTGTGCTTGACCATCTCACTCGCTCCGGTGCTCTGACAATTGCAACTTCGCATCAGGCTTCCCTTAAAGCATTTGTCCATAACGAAAATATGATGGATAACGGGGCAATGGAGTTTGACCAGGAAACATTGATTCCAACTTACACGTTCAAACTGGGCGTTCCGGGAAGCAGTTATGCATTGGATATCGCTCAACGTTTGGGTATGCAGGAATCGATCATCGGACAGGCGAGAAGTCTTCTCGGAGAACAAAAGGCAAAACTTGAACAGCTGATCTTGGATCTTGAAAACCGTACTCAACAAGTAGAGCAAAAGCTTTTACGGGCAGACGCTGAAATCATAAAATACAAAGAGTTATCATCTTCATATGAAATAAAATTACGGGAACTGAATAAAGAGATAAAGGATGTAAAGAAAAAAGCATTGGACGAAGCACGGCAAATAGTGACAGAAGCATCGGCAACAGTTGAGAATACGGTCAGGGAAATTAAATCAAAACAGGCTGAAAAGGAATCAATCCTCCGTGGAAAGCAGAGGATCGCCGCCCTCGAAAAAGAGATACAGGCATTTGAAAAGGAAATCAAAGAAACGATTCAAGAGCACGAGACGGAGCAGTTGGATATTAAATTAAATGATACGGTGACCCTTCGTACCGCAGGTCAAGTCGGCACGGTTGTTTCGATGCCGGATAAGCATGGGAATCTGCTCGTTGCATTCAATTCAATAAAAGCCAAAGTTCACATCTCCAATGTCAAATCAGTATCAAAAAAGGAGATCAAGAAGTCGGCAGTAAACGCTTCATTTATAAGCGATAAGGAATACTCTACTGAAGTGGATGTGAGGGGATTGTATGGGGATGAAGCTATAGAAATTGTAGATAAGTTCCTCGATGATGCCGTGCTTGCTCAGCTACATCGGATCGATATTATTCACGGACATGGAACCGGGGCGCTCCGCCGTCGAATTCAGGATTTTCTTAAAATGGATTCTCGTGTAAAAAATATAAGATTTGGAGAGAGATTTGAAGGGGGTGCCGGAGTTACTGTCGTAGAGATAACCCAATGAAAAAATCACGAATGATAAAAAAGCTGCTGATAGCCAACCGAGGTGAGATAGCGGTTCGGATTCATCGGTCTGCCCGGGAAATGGGGATACAAACGGTGGCAATGTACTCCGATCCGGATAGAACTGCCATGCACGTTTTGCTATGTGATGAAGCATATCCGCTCCACGGCGACACATCCGCAGAGACTTATCTCGACGTGAAGAAAATATTGGATATTGCCGGAGCGGCCGGAGTAGATGCAATTCATCCTGGATATGGATTTCTCTCTGAAAAAGAATTTTTTGCTCAATCAGTTGTCGACGCCGGTTTCATTTTTATCGGACCTCGTGCAGAAACGATCGGACTTCTCGGCAGTAAAACCTCAGCCCGCGATTTATTAGCAAAACGGAATGTACCGATTGTACCCGGAACCACGGCACCAATCACCGATATTGGAGAAGCAAAGAGAATTGCATCGGAAATTGGTTATCCTGTTTTGATTAAAGCCGCTGGCGGCGGAGGCGGAAAAGGAATGCGCAATGTGGAATCGGAAAGCGAACTGGAAAATGCCATAGAACGGGCTCGCAACGAAGCGGTGAAGGCATTTTCTGATGACCGTGTTTATATCGAAAAATTCATTGTTAATCCGAAACATATCGAAATTCAAATACTCGCGGATGAACATGGAAATGTCATTCATCTCGGGGAACGTGAATGCTCAATTCAACGCCGTCATCAAAAGGTTGTGGAAGAATGTCCAAGCATGGCACTCACTCCCGAATTGCGGGAAGCAATGGGAGCGTCTGCCGTCACAATTGCAAAAGCCGCAGGGTATGTCAATGCAGGAACCATGGAATTTCTTCTTGATGCTGATAAAAATTTTTATTTCCTGGAAGTCAATACTCGCGTTCAAGTGGAGCATCCGATCACGGAAATGGTCTACGGCATCGATATCATCAAAGAGCAAATCAACATTGCTCAGGGCGGTGTATTGTCGTTGAATCAAAACGATGTAAAGATCAGCGGACATGCCATTGAATCGAGGATCTACGCCGAAGAATATGATAATAATTTTCTCCCGTCCACAGGAACGATTACTCATTATCATCCGAGCGAAGGGCCGGGTGTCCGAAATGATTCTGGCGTGCGTATCGGCAGCGAGATTACGATGTTTTATGATCCGATGATTGCAAAACTGGTTGCACACGGCAGAACGCGTGAAGAAGCAATCGAACGAATGAAACGGGCATTAAGGGAATACATTATTCATGGCGTGAAGACAACAATACCGTTTTGCGAGTTTGTCGTAAATCATCCGGAATTTGTCCGGGGGACATATGATATAAATTTTGTTCCTAAATATTATACGGAAGCTGCATCGGTGGTTAATCGTCTGGAAGGTACGGCGATTGCGCTTTCAGTCATTAATCAATCCAATGGTACTGCGTCTGAAAAGACATCGGTTGATACACCGGTCTCCAAGTCCAAATGGAAGCGGCAACAATATGAATAATACCACGATCTCCGTCGGAGAATGGAAATTCTTTTTTGACGAATCCGGAAAGGTGTTAAAGGATTCCGAAGGAAATGAGATTTCGCATGACATCAAGAAAATCTCTGAGGGAGAATTCAGCGTGATCATCAACGGAAAATCGTTTCGGTGTTTAATTTCCGGTAATCACGCATCGACGGCAGCAACACTGAACAACAGAATATTGTCCGTTGATCGGGAAACGATGAGAGATAAGCTCACGAAACAGCTTCAACAGGATGCGGGATCGTCTGCCTCAACAGTAACGCTTCGAGCTCCGATGCCTGGTTTGGTGACGAAAGTGTTGAAAAAAGAAGGTTCTACTGTGTCGAAAGGCGACGGTTTGATGGTTGTGGAGGCAATGAAGATGGAAAATGAACTCAAAGCACCCAAGGATGGAACAATTGTTAAGATTTATGTCACCGAAAAACAAAAAATAGAAAAAAACGATAACCTTATTACAATCGAGTGATCATGTCTGAGTTTAAAGAACCCGAAGTTACTGTTTCCCTGGCACTTCATCATGGATTAACGGAAGAAGAATATCAACGCATTTGCACAATTCTTGGAAGAACGCCTTCCTATACAGAACTTGGAATTTACTCTGTGATGTGGAGCGAGCATTGCAGCTATAAAAATTCAATTGCACAGTTAAAAACATTGCCGCGCACCGGCAAACGGCTGCTGGTTGGCGCAGGGGACGAGAATGCCGGATTGGTGGATATCGGAGACGGAACTGCTGTCGCGTTCAAAATAGAAAGTCACAATCACCCGTCAGCCGTTGAACCGTATCAGGGTGCCGCAACAGGCGTCGGCGGCATCATGCGGGACATTTTTACCATGGGTGCCCGTCCTGTTGCCGCATTAAACTCCCTGCGGTTCGGAAGTATTGAAGATACACAGACAGTCAGGTTATTAAAAGGAGTGGTAAAAGGCATCGGAGATTACGGCAACAGCTTTGGCGTTCCGACAGTTGCCGGCGAAGTGTATTTTGATCCCTGTTACCATACAAATCCGCTGGTGAACGCCATGGCAGTCGGAATTGTTGAACATGGGAAAGCGGCATCAGCGATTGCCGAGGGGATTGGGAATGTAGTCATGATCGTCGGTTCAGCCACAGGCAGAGACGGCATTCATGGAGCAACATTCGCATCTGAGGAAATTTCAGAAGCCTCAGAAGCAAAACGGCCGTCCGTTCAGGTGGGTGATCCGTTTACGGAAAAATTACTGCTCGAAGCAACGCTGGAAGTCATTCATGCGGATTTGATCGTCGGAATTCAGGATATGGGTGCTGCCGGGTTGACCTGCTCCTCAACAGAAATGAGCGCCAAGGGAAAATGCGGAATGGAGATAACACTGGAAAATGTACCGACGCGGGAGACAGGAATGACGGCATATGAAATCATGCTGTCAGAATCCCAGGAGCGGATGTTGATTGTTGCAAAACCATCCAATGAAGATGCAATCAAAAAAATATTTGCGAAATGGGATTTGAATTGTGTTACCATCGGTCGTGTCACCGGCGATGGTTTGATTAAAATTTTTCATCACGGAACGTTAAAAGCGGAAGTCCCTGCGGAGACCTGCGTCCTTGGCGGCGGCGCGCCCGTCTACTTCCGAGAAACTAAAATACCGGACTATCTGCAGCGAACCCGGTCTATCGATTTGAATGCGCTGCCGGCTCCTCACTCGCTTCTTGAGACGGTGTATAAAATTATTGCATCGCCCAACATTGCAAGTAAACGGTGGGTTTTTGATCAATATGACTCGATGGTGCGAACGAACACTGTGGTGCTTCCCGGTTCGGATGCAGCGGTTGTTCGAATCAAAAAATCCGAAAAACTGTTGTCAATGAAGACCGATTGCAATAGCAGATATGTCTACCTTAATCCTCGCAAAGGAGCCGCCATTGCCGTAGCGGAATCTGGCCGAAACGTTGTCTGTACCGGCGGCAAGCCGATCGCGATAACCAATTGTCTTAACTTCGGTAATCCGTATAAGCCGGAAGTCTATTGGCAGTTTACCGAAGCAATTGCGGGAATCGGAGAAGCGTGCCGCGCACTAGACACTCCGGTGACGGGAGGGAATGTCAGTTTCTACAATGAAAGTCATCATGCCGCAGTGTTCCCGACTCCTACAATAGGAATGCTCGGAATCGTTGACAATGAGTCGTGCGTGACAACGGCATATTTTAAGAATTCGGGAGATTCCATTTATCTTCTCGGCACTAACAGAGGCGATATTTCCGGAAGCGAGTTTCTTGCTCAGGTTCACGGATTCACTGCCGGCGATGCACCATATTTTGATCTTTCGTTTGAAGTGCGGCTGCAGCAATGCATGCTCGAGCTGATTCAGCAGGGAATTATTAAATCTGCTCACGATGTGTCGGATGGAGGGTTAATCGTGGCATTAATGGAATGCGCGATTGTCGGGGAGAAAACATTGTCATGTGAAATATCATTGCCCTTGAACGGACTACCGTTTCATAATATTCTCTTTGGAGAAGATCAATCACGAATAGTCATTACCTCAGAATCATTACACTTCAAAAAAATTGATGAAATATGCAGGAAGTATCAGGTTCCTGTAACTGATATCGGCAGGGTAACGGATAGTAAGGAATCTATTATTAACAACGAGCTGCGCATTGATATGCCGGCGATAGCTGAATTATATTTCTCTGCCATTCCGCGATCAGTATCAAAACTAGGCATATGACGAAAACTGCAGCAGATTCCGTTCAGAGTCCTCCGGACCGCATTAACGTTCCTTTCGACATCATATCGATGTCCGGTAAAGAGTCCGTGGAATTTTTACAGCGGATATCTTCCAATGATGTATCACCGCTGCTTAATTCAAACATTGCAAAGACTCTTTTTATTTCGGATAAAGGAAGAGTAATAGATACTGTTTTGATAGTTCCGCACGGTGAAGAATTATTATTGTTGATCAGCAGAGGACTTGCCGGAGAAATTCTGACCTGGCTGCAAAAGTATATTATTATGGAAGACATCCAATTGGTTGACCGATCCGATGACTTTGATGTTACCATTCAATTGAATCCGCGAATTGATCCAGTCAATGCTGATTATTTCGGCACTCCTGCTCATTTAAGTGTCACTTTATCTTCGGAGAACAAAAAAGGATCGGAGTGGAATCTTCTTGACCTATGGCGTATCGAGCGTGGAATACCGGCTGCGAAGAGGGAAATAACAGGTGAGTATAATCCGTTGGAGCTAAATTTACGGGAGTGGATCAGTTTTACAAAGGGATGTTATATCGGTCAGGAGGTAATTGCACGGCTTGACACATACAATAAAGTCCAGCGTGCTCTCTGTGTAATATCTGCCGAATCGCCATTCATTAAAGAAAATGAACTAATTGTCGATACTCACGGTGAACCGATCGGCAAAGTGACCAGTGTTGCGCAAAATGATGATCATCTAGTTGGTTTAGCAGTGCTCCGCACCTCTGCTGCAATACCAGACAATCAATTGAAAACAAAAGAAACGAATGAGACAGTAGTTGTCAAAAAAGTGTTTATGAAAGAGTATCATGGAAGAAATTAGCATCAGGGCAGAATCAAAGCAGGAGATGTATGAACAACTGCTGCCTCAAATTCAATCGCTTGTTGATGATGAACCGAATGTTATCGCCAATATGGCAAATATCGTTGCGGCATTAAAACAGACATTTCAATATTACTCCTGGATTGGATTTTATTTGTACGACGCCGCGAATGATTCACTGGTGCTTGGTCCGTTTCAGGGAAAAATAGCGTGCACCAGAATCGCTGTCGGCAAAGGCGTCTGCGGAACAAGTTTTGCATCAAAAAAAACAATCATCGTTCCGGACGTCAATAAATTTCCCGGACATATTTTTTGTGACGGAGATTCTAAATCGGAGATCGTCATTCCTCTGATTAACGATGGAAAAATCCACGGAGTTCTTGATATCGACAGCCATCATTTCGACAGTTTTAACGAAACCGATCAGAAGTATCTTGAACAGATGATTCAACAACTTGCAGGAAAGATTATTCATCAATGAAAAAACCAAAATTACTTAAAGCGCTCAAAGCATATAAAAATCCCGGATTTCTCTCAAGCCGCGATGCGCGTCCGCTTCGCATACTGTCTGAATTTCTTGAGCCGGCGAGCCGGTTTAATTATTATTCGGTAAAGGATACGATCGTTTTCTTTGGATCGGCAAGAATAAAGCCGCGAACGGAAACCATGCGAGAGTTACGCTCTTTAGCGAAAAACGGAAATAAAAAGAAAGCAGCCTCAAAGAAATACAGAGAACAATTGTTGAAGGCGGAAATCGCCGTGGAAATGTCCCGTTATTACGAGGATGCCACGGAATTGTCCCGAATGATCACGCAATGGTCAAAAAAATTAAAATTGAAAAACAGACTGCTGGTCTGTTCCGGTGGCGGACCGGGAATCATGGAAGCGGCAAACAGAGGGGCGCTGCTGGCAAAAGGAGAATCGATCGGATTAAACATCAGTTTGCCGTTTGAACAATATCCGAATCAATTCATCACTCCAAAGTTTAATTTTGAATTTCATTATTTCTTCATGAGAAAACTTTGGTTTATGTATTTAGCAAAAGCACTCGTTGCGTTTCCCGGCGGTTTTGGCACACTGGATGAATTTTTTGAATTGCTGACGCTTCTTCAGACGCAGAAAGTTAATAAGAAAATGACGGTAATTTTGTACGGCCGCTCGTTTTGGAACAAGATCGTCGATTTTAATGCCCTGGTGAAATACGGCATGATCAGTCCGGATGATATGGAATTGTTCCAATTTGCAGATACTCCGCAAGAGGCATATACAATCCTGAAAAAAGGTGTCCTGAAAAACTATTCCGAGTTTCGATGAATGACCTGACTGAAAAGCAGATCAGCGAGATTAAATCCCTAATTTCACTGATGGATGACGAAGACGAGACAGTCTATTCGACGGTCCGCGAAAAGCTGTTAAGTTATGACAGTGATGCGCTGGATTTCATTCCGGAGCCAAAGAATCAGTCGGGAATAGCCGCCCGCCGTTTCAGCGAAATCCGCGAGTTGATTCTTCGATCATCGATTAAGGAAGAATTACGGAGTTTAAGAAAGAGCGACGGCAGCGACATCGATTTGGAACAAGGTGTATTTCTTATTGCAAAATATCGGTATCATGACCTTGATCCGAATCCCTACATTGAGCAGTTAAATGGATACGCTTCCGAATTGAAAGAGAAACTGAGTTCAATTTCGGATGAGACGGAAATATTTCGCCGTGTTGTGACCTTCTTTTCCGAGGAAAAAGGATTTATTGGGAACAAGGATGATTATTACAACGACGATAATCATTACATCAACCGCGTGTTGGAAAAAAAAATTGGCATTCCGATCACCATCAGTACGATTTATCTGCTTGTCGGCAAGAGAATCAATTTGCCGATGAATGGAATTGGTTTACCGGGTCACTTTGTCATGCGGTTTTCCTTCGGGGGGACGCATATTTACTTTGATCCTTTTAACGGCGGAAAAATACTTTCGCGGAATGACTGCGATCGCGTAGTAAAAAATCTTGGATATACATTTACGGAAGAGTACTTAAAACCGGTGACAAACAGGCAAATTCTTGAGAGAATGCTGAGAAATATCATTCTCATGCTTGAAAGGAGGGACGAAAAGGAGCGTATAGAAACAATGCGACAATTTATTGATACTCTCAATTCAGATTTGTAACTTATAGTGTCCAGATGGATCTCACCGGGGGTGTTTTGGCTTCGACGGGGTCGGGAATGGATAGATTGGCATACCGTGCACGCCTTTACGCACGTTAATCTCAGGGCAAAACAATAAATGCAGATAACTACGGTTACGCACTCGCCGCTTAATTAGCCACGAGCGCCAATACAGAGCTCTCCTAACGGTTCTGTAACGGCGTCGACTTAGTTAGGATAGTTGATGGTCGGTAAAGGTATCATCGATGAGCGTTCAAACCCTTTGCTGCGTTTCGGATGTTTTGAGTTCAGTCAAGAGTCCGGAATTAAGATAAAAAACTGAACTATGTATGTAGATGGTCTATTGGTTTTCACTTCGGACCGGGGTTCGAATCCCCGCACCTCCACAATGCGACAAATGAACGATAGAACTTGCCAAGTTTAAACGACTTGGCACGTTTATTTTGAGATAAGTCTATGGAAATTTCATTTACAAAAAT
>CAZQSI010000061.1:12647-15810 GCA_964596155.1 uncultured Chitinophagaceae bacterium | reverse complement strand
AGCGATAATTCCGAAAGCGTCAGTTTCGGCGGAGAATATACGTTCATGAATTCATTTGCATTCCGTGCAGGGTATCAGCACCTCTTTCAAAAAGATTCGGAAGTCGGGTTGACATTCGGCGGGGGCATTGAATGGGATATCGCAAATTACATTCTTCATATCGATTATTCATGGAACAAGCATCTGCGGCTCGGCGATACCCAGCGACTCACGGTGGGAATGGATTTTTAATTCACACTTTCTTTTTACACTGCAGCGATTTTCGATCCACACAATCACTTAATGACAAGGGAATGCTTTGAAAACTTTCAAGACCAAATACGGTCATTTTGACAAGAACGGAAAAGAGTACGTCATCACCACACCCCGCACGCCGCGGCCCTGGACGAACATCCTCACCAACGGGGATTTCGGTTCCATTGTCTCGCAAACCGGCAGCGGATACAGCTGGAAAACAAATGCTCAGTTGAACCGCATCACGCGTTGGGAACAAGACCTGATCAAGGACGAATGGGGAAAGTATCTGTACATCAGGGATGATCAATCAAAACGCTTCTGGTCGGGAGGATGGAAACCGGTCTGTGCGGAACCGGATGAATATGAAGTACGGCACGGAACGGGATACACGAACATCAAATCAAAAAATGAAGGAATCATCAGCGAGATGCTGATGTTCGTTCCGCACAATGCGCCGGCCGAAATCTGGAAAGTGACGCTGAAAAATACCTCGCGCAAAAAAAGAAACCTTTCGCTCTTTTCGTACTTTGAATGGAATCTTGGAGCGGCGCCCGACTGGCACAGGGAATTTCATAAATGTTTCATCAACACGGAATTTGATAAGCCGCTCGGCGCGATCTGGGGGACGAAGCGTCTCTGGGAAGTGCCGTCCGAGAACGGACACTGGAATCGGAATTGGGAATATGTTGCGTTTCATTCATGCAGCAGCGCTCCGGCAGGATATGATTGCGATAAAGAATCATTCATGGGGATGTATCAAAACCAGCGAGCGCCGAAATCAGTGAAGGAGGGCATCTTAAAAAAACAGTCGGGCAATTCTCTTGATGCCATCGGCAGTCTTCATGTCAAAGTGTCTCTGAAACCGGGTGAAACGAAAACGGTTGTGTTCGTCCTCGGCGCGACCGAGAAGAAAGAAACGGCACGATCAATTATCAAACGATTCAAATCCGTCAAAGCGGTTGATGATGCATTTTCCGAAACGACGGCATGGTGGGACTCCTTGTTAGGTACGATGACCGTCCGGACTCCCGATGATTCGATGAACATCATGCTCAATACCTGGCTGAAATATCAGGCGATTGCGGGACGAATGTGGGGACGAACGGGATATTATCAGACGGGAGGCGCGTATGGATTCCGGGATCAGCTGCAGGACAGTCAGATCTTCCTTTCGATCGATCCGGCGCAAACAAAAAAGCAAATTCTGCTTCACGCCCGTCATCAATTCAAGGATGGCACGGTGCAGCATTGGTGGCATCCGCTCTCAGAGGTCGGATTGCCAACCGAAATGACCGATGATTTGTTGTGGCTTCCGTATATCACAATGTCGTATGTTCAGGAGACGGCTGATCTCGGCATTCTTGAAGAACAAGAACCGTTTCTTGACGATGTCACACCTGCCTCATTGTATGACCATTGCATTCGGGCCATCGACAAAGTGCTGGCACGAATGAGTCCCCGGCATCTTCCGCTGATCGGCGCCGGCGACTGGAACGACGGTTTGAGCGCGGTTGGACTTCAATGGAAAGGGGAGTCTGTCTGGCTTGGACAATTTCTGCACAGAGTCATTCAGGATCTTCTTCCCATCGTTGAAAAGAAGAATGACAATATCCGTTTTGAATTGTACAGAACAACGGCTGCCGCACTGCGTGAAGCGATTAACATTCATGGCTGGGATGGAGAATATTATTCCGGTGCGACGAAAGATTCCGGGGAAGTGCTGGGCAGCAGAAAAAGTAAAGAAGGAAAACTCTGGTTGAACACTCAAACCTGGTCTGTGATCGGCGATGTTGCGGATGAGAAACGGGCGCATGCCGTGATGGATGTGGTCGAACAGCAGCTGGAACATAAAACCGGAACGGTGTTGATTTATCCCGGTTACAAAACTCCCGACACAAACATCGGCTATCTGACGCGGTATGCGACGGGAATGCGTGAAAACGGCGGAACGTACACTCATGCCGCCACATGGAGCGTGATCGCCCATGCGAAGTTGAGAAGATCCAAAGCGGCGTACCGGTCCTTTGCAAAGATCAATCCTGTGCTGCTCGGTGCAAAGCCGGATGATTATATGGCCGAGCCGTACGTGACGCCGGGAAATATCGACGGACCCGGTTCGCGGTTTTACGGAAGAGGCGGATGGACGTGGTACACCGGTTCCGCTGCCTGGCTGTTCAAAGCAGGAACGGAATGGATTCTCGGTATCAGGGCAAGTGCGGAAGGATTGATCGTCGATCCCTGCATCCCCGAACAGTGGAGCGGATTCACGGCGGAACGGATATTTCGCGGAGTGACATATCACATCACCGTGAAGAATCCGCGGAAAGTTTCGTGCGGCGTTAAAAAAGCGACCGTGGATGGAATGAATGTCGGGATAACGGATGGAAGAGTGCTGCTTCCGTTGTTTCCGCACGGCACCACGCACACCGTGGTGATAGAATTGGGAAAATAACATGAGACATGTGTATTGGATATTTTTGTTAACAGGAATTCTTACTATTGCTGCGGCGCAATCGAAGCCGGACATCGTCATCTTCGATGAAGATGATGCCGCCGGTTCGGGCTATTATGACGCGTCGTGGGGATTTGCCAATGCGCCGAGTCTTCTCACCAGAGGCGGTTCCGGCACGGATAAATTACTCATCGAAACGTCAACATCATTCTCCGGGAGTCATTCGGGATTACTTCAATGGAAATCTCTTAGCGGAGGAGACTGGGGAATATTTATAGCGAGCGTCAATTGGGATACGCGTAATGCAACGGGATACGACAGTATTGTCCTCTACGTGAATGCCCGGCAGAGTATTCCGTCATCATCACTGCCGCACATCGGGATGGAAAGCAGTTCAAACCAGAAAACCGCCTACACACTCCTCGGAAATTATCTGCCTGCCGGTGTTGATGCGGATACGTTGACCTGGCAGCG
>CAZQSI010000061.1:2286-12547 GCA_964596155.1 uncultured Chitinophagaceae bacterium | reverse complement strand
CGGCTAACAGTGCGGGTCCATTTTCAAAAGTGAACGGATCCGTCATTCAATTTCCTTCGTACGCCGATCTCACGGTAACGAACAACCAGCCCTATTATTACTTCGTCCGGACAGTAAACACATCGCAGATCGAAAGTAACAACTCCGATACGGTGATGGTCACGGCACAACCGTTTGCGGATGACAATGCATTTCTGGATTATCTTCAGCAAACCTCCTTTGATTATTTTTGGTATGAAGCGAACCCGAAGACGGGAATGATTAAAGACCGAAGCACGCTCGGTTCGCCTGCCAGCATTGCGGCCGTCGGATTCGGCTTAACGGCAATCGGCGTCGGTGTTGATCATGGATGGATTTCGAGGGAAGCGGGGAGAGACAGAACGCTCACAACGCTCAACACGCTCTGGAATGCAAAACAGGGGACGCCGTCCATCGGCATGGCGGGATACAAAGGGTGGTTTTATCATTTTCTGGACATGAATGCCGTCAGCCGCGTCTGGAGTTCGGAACTTTCGTCGATTGACACCGGTCTGCTGCTCGCCGGAGTGATTTACGCCAAACAATATTTTGACGGAAGCGACAGTTCCGAAACGAAAATTCGTGCATTGGCAGATTCTTTATTCAACCGGGTGGACTGGAACTGGATGAGAAACAACGGTTCTTCCCTGACGATGGGGTGGCATCCAGAATCGGGCTTTCTCAGTTACCGGTGGATCGGATATAATGAAGCGATGATTCTGTATATTCTCGGCATCGGCGCGCCGAACAATCCGCTTCCCGCATCATCCTGGAATGCATGGACGTCCGGATATCAATGGTTCTATAATAACTGGCTCGGAGATTTTTTTGTAAATTTCCCGCCGCTGTTCGGCCACCAATATTCCCACTGCTGGGTTGATTTCCGGAATATTGCCGACACCTATATGAAAAGCAAATCAATCACCTATTTCGAGAATTCCCGCAGGGCGACCATCGCACATCGGAAATATTGCATGGACAATCCGAAGCAATTTACCGGGTATGGTGAAAATATCTGGGGTTTGACCGCATGCGACGGACCTCCGCCCGCCGGATATAATGCACGCGGACTGAATGTGAATGACGACGGAACGATTGCGCCCACCGCCGCGGGAGGTTCCATTGCCTTCGCTCCCGAAATTTCTATTCCGGCGCTCCGGTATATGTATGATCAATACAGAACGAATATCTGGACCGGTTACGGCTTCCGCGATGCATTCAATCTCGGCAAAAATTGGTGGGGACCCGACATGCTTGGTATTGATCAGGGACCGTTTGTGCTCATGATCGAAAATTACAGAACGGGAAAAGTCTGGAATACATTCATGAAAAATACCATTGTGGCGGAGGGACTTTCCCGGATCGGATTTACGACCGTTACCTCGGCAACTGAAGAAGCAGCGGCATTGCCGGATCAGTTCGGCTTGCACCAAAATTTTCCAAATCCATTTAATCCTGAAACGACGATTCGATATGACATACCGGCGGGCGTCACAAAGAACGGAACATATGTGACATTGAAGATATTTGATCTTCTTGGAAACGAAATACGAACAATTGTCAATGAGAAACAATCTTCCGGATCGCATTCGGTCCGGTTCTCCGCCGATCAACTTGCCAGCGGTGTCTATTTCTACCGGCTGACGGCGGGAAACTATTCCTCATCCAAAAAAATGGTGCTTCTCCGATGACAGCAGGAAAACTTTTACTCTTCCTTCCGTTGATGCTGCTTCACGCCGGTTTGCCGGAAACAGCGTCGAACAAAAAGTACTTCAATGACGGATTTCTCGATACAGTTCAATACAATACATTTAAATATTTCTGGGAATGCGTCGATCCTGCAACGGGATTGACGCCGGACCGGTATCCCACAAAAACATTCTCAAGCACGGCGGCGATCGGATTTGCACTGACATCGTACGGCATCGGCGCAGAACGGAATTATGTTCCTCGCAATGAAGCGGCGGAGCGGGTGCTCACTACGCTTCGGTACCTTTACTCATTGCCGCAGGGAAATGCTATGATGGGAACCGCCGGTTATCGCGGCTTCTTTTACCATTTTCTTAATCTTGACACCGGTACGCGGTTTAACGAAGAGATAGAATTATCCTCAATCGACACCGCACTGCTGATGGCGGGAATTTTATTTTGTCAATCCTATTTTACCGAATCAACAACTGTTGAATCCGGGATTCGTGCCTATGCCGATTCGCTCTTTCTGAGAGTTGACTGGGAATGGCTGCTGGCACGGCCGCCGTTGATGAGCATGGGATGGTATCCGGACAAGGGAATCCATCAGGCGGATTGGCACGGATATAACGAAGCAATGATTCTCTACCTGCTCGCGCTTGGTTCACCCACACATCCGATTGACGAACGCTCGTGGAAAGGATTCACCGACGGATATCAGTGGCTTCCGTATCAGGGAGAAGAATTTGTCAGTTTTGGACCGCTGTTCGGACACCAATATTCTCATGTGTGGATAGATTTTCGCGGCATCCGCGATGCGTATATGCAAAAGAAGGGAATTGATTATCACGAAAATTCCCGCAGAGCGACGGTAACGCATCGGAAGTATGCGATCAGCAATCCGAATAAAAAAATAGGATACTCCGCCGATATCTGGGGATTTACCGCCTGCGACGGACCGGCTGACGTTCAGCTGGTGATCGACGGAAAACCGTTGCAATTCCAAACATATGCCGCGCGCGGTGTTTCGGCGGATTGGACAAATGATGACGGAACAATCGCACCGACCGCCGCCGGCGGATCGATTGCGTTCACTCCGGAAATTTCGATTGCCGCACTTCGGGCGATGAAAGAACAAATCCCCGGACTCTGGACTTCCTATGGATTTCTCGATGCATTTAACTTAACATACAGAACAGCGCAATTCCCCGACGGCTGGGTTGATCATGATTATCTCGGAATTGATCAGGGACCGATTATTGCGATGATCGAAAATCTCCGGTCGGAACTTGTCTGGAACACAATGAAAAAAAACCGGTACATCGTCGACGGTCTTCGCCGCGCCGGTTTTTCCGGGGGATGGCTGAACAACGCACGTAAAGGAAAATAAGAACCGGTGCCGACACAACATTTCACACTCAATGCTCAATCGCCCCGCACAACGTTCCCGCTGAACGGTCTCTGGCACATTGCGGGAGGAAACGGCGATTCCATTCCCGAAACATTTCCATCAACCATTGCCGTGCCTGCGGTGGTGGATATGGCAAAACCTCCGTATCCCTGGGAATCATTTGATTATCACTGGTACCGCACATCGTTCACGATTGAGAATGTTGCACCCGGTCATACCATTTATCTGAACATTGAACAAAGCATGTTCGGCACCGAAGTGTACTTGAACGGACGTCATCTCGGCGGTTCCATCGGCTGTTACACATCGCACGAATATCCGTTGAATGATTTTCTGAAGACGGAGGGAGAAAACGAACTCATCATCCGTGTCGGCGCCAAATCAACGCTTCCCCCCGAAAGTGCCGTTGGACGGGATCAGGAAAAAGAAATCTACACACCCGGCATCTGGGGAGATGTGTCGCTTATCGTGACCGGAGGCGCGCGCGTTGCACTTGTTCAGGTCATACCGCACATCAAGAGTTCTACGGCGGAAGTGAAGGCATGGATCCACAACTGCGAATTTGTGCGCGAATCGCTTCTGGTATCGGCGCGCATCTTCGAAAAAAAATCGGAAACAGTCGTTTCGGCGATCGCCGACACAACGCTTCGCATTGAACATCTTGATACATCCATGGTGTCGTTTTCCATTCCCATCGAGGGAATGAAACTCTGGTCTCCCGAATCACCGTTCCTCTATGAAGTTGAGATCACTCTTTTCGAAGGAACAACCGCCGTGGATGCACGCCGCACAACATTCGGCATGCGTGAGTTTACCATTAAAGGGAGCGACTTTTTTCTGAACGGAAAGAAGATTCTGCTGAGGGGAGGCAATATTGCCTTTCACCGGTTTCTTTCGGATCCGCAGCGGGCATTGCTGCCGTGGAATACCGCATGGATTAAAAAAGCATTCATCGATATTCCGAAAGAACATCATTTCAATTTTTTCCGCAATCATCTCGGTCAAATGTATAACCGGTGGTATGATATCGCCGATGAACATGGAATGCTGATCCAGAATGAATGGCAATTCTGGGGAGTGACCGGGACGGATGCGCAGATCCGTAAGGAATTCACCCAATGGCTGCATGATAACTGGAATCATCCCAGCATCATCATTTGGGATCCGCTCAATGAATCGAAAGATGAAACGATTCAGCGCGAAATCGTCCCGGATATGAAAAAACTCGACCCGACCCGTCCGTGGGAATCGGTCGATTTCCTGGAGGAGCATCCGTACATCTATTCGCTCGGCATGGTGCTGAATAACAGAACATTCGGATTTACACGATCGCTCGAAGAACTTGAACGTCTGCCCGTTCCCTCCATGGTCAACGAGTTTTTATGGTGGTGGTTCAATGACAAGTGGGAAGCAACCGTGTTGACGAAAATGATCGTCACCCGGTGGATGGGACGGGAATATACCGATGAGGATGTGATACAGCATCAATCATTTCTCGCAACCGAACTGATCGAACTTTTCAGGCGGATGCGCATTAAGGCCATTCAGCCGTTTGTTTACATCAGCAACAATAACGGACCGACCGCCCATTGGTTTATGGGGGATATTAAGGATCTGACGCCGAAACCGCTGCTTAAAGCAATTAAAAACGCATTTGCTCCGTTCGGTGTCAGCATCGAATTGTGGGACAGGCATTTATTTGTGGATGTAGATTATCCAGTCCGAACGTTTGTCTTTAACGATTCGCAGACGGTTCGGAGCGGTACGGTGGTGTTCGGCATAAAAACTTCCGATGATCAATGGTTAATAAAAAAAGAGATACCGGTTGAAGTGAAACCAATGAGCGATGTTGTCTTGACGGAAATAGCGAGCCTTCCGAACAGATTGGATCATTGGGTTGTCTGTGCAGAATTGAAAGAAAACGGTCAGGTAATTGCGGCCAGCAATAAAACAACACTCCCATTTTATCCCATCGATCCGGCGCAATTGAAAAAAGGCGTTGTCCTTTTTGATCCATCGGGGGAAATAGAACGGTACCTCAACAAATCCGGCATCACGACGAGCAACATTCACTCCGAATCGTATGCGGGTGTTTCCACAATCATTCTTCACGGGAACGTTTGCGGAAGCAGAATCTATCGGAAAAGAAAAGAGGATGTTCAGCGTTTTGTTAAAAACGGCGGACGGCTTGTTCTGATCGAACCCGAATACAGAATTGTCGGCAATGCCGTGATGAATGTCGTTGAAGGATACGATCTCACCATTACCCAGCGTGCCGATCCGGATAAGGGAGGATATGACTCGTATGTTTTTGCCGAAGATATCAGTCACCCACTCTGGAAAAAACTTAAAAAAGATCATCTCCGGATATTTAACGGCGCATATGGCGGTGAAGTTGTTTCGCAATACGACGTCGATGTGCCGGCTCCGTCGAAACGGCTCGCAAGCTGCGGCATCGATCTGAATGTGGGAGCGGTCGTCGAAACTGATTACGGAAAAGGAAAGATTATCCTCTTTAGGATGCAATTGCGGGGACGAATTGAGGATTCTTCCGGTCATGCAGATTTATTTGCCCGCCGGGTTGATCCAGTCGCACGACAACTGCTTATGAACCTTCTTGAATATTGTGAACAGCGATAATTATCATCCATGTATGTAACGCTGATAGTCTTTTTATTTTTAATGCTTTCGGGCTGTATGTCCACTCGAACCGAATCGGTGAACAACGATCAATCCTGGCAGATATCGGCAGGTCAGCATCCGCGCCAATTTGAAGAGACGATTGTTAAAACAATCGGATATCGTCTGCTGGTCTATGCGCCGGAGAAGGCCGCGGCGGGTGACAGACGATGGCCGCTGATTATTTTCTTGCACGGTTCCGGAGAACGGGGAGATGATGTGAATCGGTTGAAAGTTCATAGTCTCCCAAAGCTTGTTGATACGACGACCGAATTTCCCTTTATCGTTCTCTCTCCGCAATGTCCGGACGGAGAGCGGTGGAATGTGGAGACGCTGAACGCCATGCTTGATCATGCAATCCAAAACCTTCCGGTTGATACGAACAGAATGTATCTTACGGGACTCAGCTCCGGAGGATTGGGTGTCTGGAAATTTGCGATCGCTCATCCCGAGCGGTTTGCGGCCATCGCACCTGTCTGCGGTTGGGGATATCCTGAAGATATCCGCCGGCTGAAGGATATGCCGGTGTGGGTGTTTCACGGAGCAAAAGATGATGTTGTGCCTCCAACCGAGAGCGAACAGATGGTCCGATTATTAAAGAAACATGGAAACAATTCCGTGCGGTTGACGCTCTACCCGGAAGGAAATCACAATGCGTGGGATGCAACATACGGAAATCCCGATTTGTATGAGTGGATGCTGAATCAATCAAAAGTACGATAGCAACCAGACATGGAGCAGTACGCACCGGTCATTTTAAAAGGATATTCATGCTCAGCCGTTCGATGATGATATCACGGTATATCGTACTTTTGACATTGGCTTTCTTCGGATGCAAGCAGCAGGAGCGCGGCGTCACCACCATAAAGTTTTGGGGAATGGGGAACGAAGGAGAAATGGTGCAATCGCTGATACGGGAATTCGAGCGGCAAAATCCCGATATCAACGTCGAAGTGCAGCAAATTCCCTGGACGGCCGCGCACGAAAAACTGCTGACGGCGTTCGCGGGTGAATCAACACCGGATGTCTGTCAGCTGGGAAACACATGGATTCCCGAATTCACCGTGTTGAATGCTCTTGAACCGCTCGAACCGTTTGCCTCCGCTTCTCCTCAGCTCGATCTTGATGATATGTTTCCGGGAATTGTCAAAACCAACATCATCGATTCCGTCCTGTACGGCATTCCGTGGTACGTGGATACGCGCGTTGTCTTTTACCGAAAGGATATTTTACAGGAAGCGGGATACGATGAATTTCCGAAAACGTGGGATGAAGTGATGCAGGCATCAACGATTATCAAGGAACAGGGGAAAAAGAGAGGCAAAACGGTCTATCCGATTTTTTTACCGACGAACGAATGGGTCCCTGCCGTTGCATTGGGAATGCAATCGGGCGGCGCATTTCTGAAAGAAGACAACACGAAAGGGAACTTCAGCGGCAGGGAGTTTACCGGCGCATTTTCGCTTTTGACGGAATTTTATCGTCGCGAATATTCTCCCTCCGGCATGCAATTAATCACCAATTTGTATGCCTCCATCGCCGACGGCCTGATTGCGATGTATATCACCGGACCCTGGAACGTCGGCGAATTTACGAGAAGAATGCCGCCGGCGCTTAAGGATAAGTGGATGACGGCACCGCTGCCGACGATGGATTCAATCGCTCCGGGGATTTCGCTTCCGCTCGGAACAAGTCTGGTGATCTTCAACCGGAGCGAAAAGAAAGAAGCGGCATGGAGACTGATCGAATTTCTCACTTCCGTCGAACAGTCGGTTGCATTTTATAAGATAACGGGAAACCTTCCCCCAAGAAAAGCTGCCTGGAAGGACTCGGTGATTTCAAACAATAAATATATCTCCGCGTTTTACCGTCAGCTGCAGCGGGTCGATCCGCTTCCTCAAATTCCCGAATGGGAACAGATCGTCATTCGACTTCAGACGTATGTTGAATATTCGGCCACGGGAACAATGTCCGTGGAGCAGGCATTGAAGCGTTTTGACAGCGAGGTCGATCAGATTCTTGAGAAACGACGATGGATGGCAGGTCAGCAATGATGAAGAGCAGCTCAAAAAGTACTGCCGCATGGTTTTTCCTCACGCCGTCGCTGGCCGTGATCGGAATATTTTTTGCCCTGCCCGTTCTGGCCGCACTGCTGCTCAGTTTTACCGATTTTGATATTTATGCTCTCGGCAACTGGAATCTCGCCCGCTTCATCGGGTTTGACAATTATCTCCGGATTCTTGAAACGCCTCTCTTCTGGACGGCGTTAGGCAATACATTTTATTTCGTGCTGATCGGCGGTCCGCTTTCGGTGGCCGTCTCGCTCGGTGCGGCGCTGATGCTCAATTCAAAACTGGCGAGATTTAAATCGATGTACCGGACGATCTATTTTCTTCCCGTCGTCTCGAGTTTGATCGCCGTCGCCATCATCTGGCGGTATCTGTACCATCCTTCCCATGGTCTTTTGAATTATGCACTGTCATGGATAGGAATCTCGCCGATCGATTGGCTGGGAGATCCCCATCTGGCGATGCCGGCGATTGTGCTGATGGCCGTCTGGAAAAATTTCGGCTACAACATGCTGATCTTCATCGCCGGACTGCAGAATATTCCGGAGGATCTTTATGAAGCGGCGCATTTGGACGGTGCGGGCGCCTGGCAGCAATTCAGGGAAATAACAATTCCGATGCTGAAACCGACGACGGTGTTCATTGTGATGATCACGATTATCGGATATTTCCAGCTCTTTGCCGAACCGTATGTGATGACGCAGGGCGGTCCGCTGAATGCAACAACAAGCATTGTGCTGCTGATGTACGAACAGGGATTCCGATGGTGGAACATGGGATATGCCGCGGCAATCGCCTTTTTGCTCTTCGTCATCATCATGTTCTTCACTCTTCTTCAACTGATGATTCAACGGAGGGTGAAGCGATGAGCAAAAGAATTGCATCATTCTTTATTAATGCGGGACTTCTCATTGTCGGGTTGACCACCATTATTCCCGTGCTTTGGATGATTTCCGCATCGATCATGGCTCCCGGCGAGGCCGGAACATTTCCGCCGCCGTTTTTTCCCTCATCGCCGACATTTGAACATTATCTCGCATTGACGGAACGGCTGAACATGGGAGTCTATTTCCTGAACAGCATCATTATCGCCGGTGCGGTCACGCTGATTTCCACGGTGATGAATTCAATGGCAGGTTTTGCTTTTGCAAAATATCATTTCAGGGGAAGGGACCGGCTGTTTACGGCGCTGCTGAGCGGCATGGTGATTCCGGCACAGGTGACGATGCTTCCGCTCTTTCTGATGCTGAAGGAAATGGGATTTGTCAATACGTACATGGGAGCGATCATTCCGGGCATGGCGAGCATTTTCGGAATCTTTCTGATCCGGCAGTTTGTCTATTCAATTCCGGACAGTCTCATCGAGGCGGCGAGGATGGACGGAGGGAGCGAGTTCAGAATTTACAGGACGATTATTCTGCCGCTCTGCAAACCGATCATTCTGACCCTTGCATTGTTTACATTTATGGGAACGTGGAACGACTTTATGTGGCCTCTCATCATTATGACGGATCAATCCAACTACACGCTGCAGGTCGGGCTGGCAAGTCTCATGGGTGAGCATGTGCTCGATCTGGAGTTGATGATGGCGGGATCCGTTGTGACGATCCTTCCCGTGCTGATATTGTTCCTTATCTTTCAGCGTCAATATATCCGCGGCATTATGATCGGCGGAGTCAAAGAATAAAAACTATCACAGCTGCAATGCTGCACGACCGCAACCACTATCGGTAAGAAATCAATGAACTTCATGAAATTAACACTCTTCTCCATTCTCTGTTTAATGATGCTGAATGTTCACTCCGTATCGGCGGGAACGGAAAGGCGTTCCGTCGTATTGGATGATTGTTCCGATCCGTCCGGTTGGCAAACATTTCAATCCGCGGGAGTTTCCGTGCTGAGCAGCGGGGAGGAAGGAACAGTGCGGTTCGACATCGATTTTTCCCGAGGATCAGGATACGGCGGTGTCATCAGAAATTTTCGCACTCCGCTTCCCGCCAATTATGAAATATCGTTTCTGATGAAGGCAACTGTGCCGGTGAATAATTTTGAGGTGAAGATCAGCGGAGACAGTGCGGGGGAAAACATCTGGTGGGTGAACAAAAAAAACTACACCTATCCTCATGAATGGAAACGCATTACATTGAAAAAGCGACATTTCTCCTTTGCGTGGGGACCGGGAGGAGCGGTGGAACCGACGATGTTGTCGCGAATGGAAATTGTCGTGACAGCAGGGAGCGGAGGACGCGGATCGGTCTGGATTGATGATGTTACATTGACGGAACTTCCCCCTCCGCCCGCCATTCTTCCGACACTAACGGCAAGCGCATCGTCGTTCCGCAAAACAAATCCTCCGTCGAATATCATCGGCAGGAACAATAAAGAATGGATCAGC
>CAZQSI010000061.1:0-2186 GCA_964596155.1 uncultured Chitinophagaceae bacterium | reverse complement strand
TTTGCACTCTCATATTTCGGCGTCATAGCAATCGATTCTCTCACCTCTCCCAATCAATTCTACGAATATTTGGCTGCCGGTTCGGAGCGGGGGATGTATCCCCGGTATTTTCTGAAAGAACAAATGTACTGGACCGTTGCCGGCGTCCCGTCCGATCCGCAGGAAGCGTTAATGAGCGAAGATGGGGCGGTGGAGGTCGGCAGGCAGCTCTTCACGCTTGAACCGTTTATCACGTCAGGAAAAGCAAACAATATACTTCATTGGGCAAACACCGTTCCTCAGCAATCTCTGGAAGAACGGTATGTGCCGATTCCTTCCGTGGAGCGGTCGTACGGGTCTGTTACGCTGAAAACTACGTTATTGACGGAAGGAGAGCCGAACAGTTCCTCGCTCTCCGTGCGCTACAGTCTGAAAAACATTTCCCGGACGATTCAGCAAGGTTCATTCTATCTGGCGATACGTCCGTTTCAGGTAAATCCTTCGTCGCAGTGGCTGAATTATGACGGCGGATTTGCGGCGATTTCTTCGATGACGATGGATGGTCATCAGGCAACGGTCGGCGGAAAACGGGTGATCGTCTCACAGCCGGCCTCAGCGTTTGGATGTGTGGAAGCGGATCATGGAGATATTATTGAGTTTATCGCACGGGATACCGTTCCTGCGGCGACACATGCGGCAAACAGTCATGGCATGATCTCGGGTGCGTTTCGTTGGTTCTATTATCTTGCACCGGGTGATTCCATTGTTATGATCGCCTCTGTTCCGTTCACGGAGGCAGGAGATCGTTGGACCAGAAGAAATCCTACGCCGGAAGATTTTTCGCGCTCGTTGGAGCGTGTCACAAACGACTGGAGAACAATTCTGAATACGGTCGGGATCACCGGCAGCGAAGAAGTGGAGCGGTATGCCGATATTGTGCGGGCGAATCTTGCGTACATTCTCATCAATAAAGACAACTTCGGTTTTCAGCCCGGATCCCGCTCCTACGAGCGGTCGTGGATTCGCGACGGGTCGATGACCTCCGATGCGCTGTTAAAACTCGGTATCACCAAAGAACCGAAAGAGTATCTGGAATGGTATTCGGCATTTCAATATGAGAACGGCGCCGTTCCGTGTGTCGTCGATACGAGAGGTCCGGATCCTGTGCCGGAACATGACAGTCACGGTCAGCTGATCTTTGCCTGCATGGAATATTTCCGGTTTACGAACGACACCTCGTTTTTACGATCCCGCTGGAAGAATGTGACATCGGCCATCGGATATATACAATCGCTCCGCGCGCAACGAATGACGGATGAGTACCAAACGGAGGAGAAGCGGGCCTATTATGGATTAGTGACGGAGTCGATCAGTCATGAAGGATACTCCGACAAGCCGATGCATTCATATTGGGATAATTTCTTTGTGCTGAAGGGGATGAAAGATGCCGCCGACATTGCTTCTGTCTTGGGAAAACGTGATACGGCGCGCATGTATGACAGTCTTGCCGGCGCATTCAGGCATGATCTGTACGGATCCATTGCACGCGCGATGAAGGAAAAAAATATTTCCTACATTCCGGGATGTGTGGAGAAAGGGGATTTTGATCCGACCTCAACCTCCATCGCACTGTTTCCGAACGGCGAGATGAACCATGTACCGCAGCCCGCATTCAATCAGACATTCGACGCCTATTACGATTGGTTTTTGAAACGGGAGCGGATTGAAATAGCATGGGATGCCTACACGCCGTATGAAATCAGGAATGCGGGAACATACGTCTATCTCGGACAAAAAGAACGGGCGCACCGTCTGCTGGAATATTTTCTGCACGATCAGCGTCCCCGCGGATGGTACCACTGGGCGGAAGTTGTTGCACGCGGGTACCGCACTCCCCGGTTTATCGGCGACATGCCCCACACATGGGTCGGTTCGGATTTCATCAACGCATTCCGCGCAATGTTTCTGTATGAAATTGATACCGACCGCTCCATTGTGCTGGGTGCCGGATTAAAGGATGATTGGGTGAAGCATGGATTATCCCTTCGCAATCTGCCGACACATTACGGCACGCTTTCGTATTCAATCTCCCCCGTAATGGATGGAAGGGTGGAAGTCACAGTTGAAGGAACCGTAGAGGCGAATAATCATCCCATCAAAATTCCGGTGACGTTGCTGACCTATCCTGTTATCGAAGTAAGGATTAA
>CAZQSI010000060.1:0-16332 GCA_964596155.1 uncultured Chitinophagaceae bacterium | reverse complement strand
GTTCTCTGTTCCGCACGCTCTATTTTCTTCCGGTCGTCGTTTCGGGAGTTGTCGTAACGATTCTCTGGCAGCAGCTTTATTCCTATGATGCAGGACTTCTTAACAGACTGGGAATGATCTTTGGTCTTCCGAAAATACCATGGATTGTCAGCCCGGAAATGGCGATGCCCTCCGTAGCGATTATGGCAACGTGGAAGAATGTGGGTATTTATATCATCATGTTTCTGGTTGGATTACAGAATATTTCCGGTGAATTGTACGAAAGTTCGAATATGGACGGGGCCTCAAGATTCCAGCAGTTTTTTTCCATTACGCTGCCGCTTTTAAATCCGACAATCGTTGTGGTGCTGGTGCTTTCCACCATTGGAGGATTTTCGCTGTTTATCGAACCGTATGTGCTGACCGGCGGGGGGCCGATGCAAAGCACCATGTCGGCTGTACTCTATATTTATAATCAGGCATTCTATTTCGGACATATGGGGTATGCCGCCACACTCGGCTTTGTCTTTGCCATTGTTATTTTTTCGGTGATCATGATTCAGAAGAAGACCGTAGAAATGGAACCGACGGTATGAAATTATTCTTAAAATATACGTTACTGTTGGTCGGAGCAGTGATTTTTGCTTATCCGTTTCTATGGATGTTTGCAGCGTCATTAAAACCGGAAATTGAGATCGGCGGATTCAGTATCTGGTCGCCCAATTTCAATTTTAGTAATTATGAACAAGTGTTTGACCGGATTCCGATCGGACGCGCATTCATCAACAGCATCATCGTGTCGTGTTCCACAACACTCTCCGTAGTGTTTTTCGGTTCCATGATCGGATATGCCCTTGCGCGTTTGAAATTCCGAGGACGGAATGCGCTGTTTTACCTGATCCTCTTCACGATGATGATTCCGTTCCAGATTACGCTCATTCCACAATATGTGCTGATGGTGAAACTCGGCATCACCGACTCGTACCTTGCACTCATCGCGCCGACAATGATCAGCACGCTCGGCATTGTGATGTTTCGTCAGTTCTTTATGAGCATCCCTCAGGCGCTGATTGACGCAGCTCGCATTGACGGCTGTTCCGATTTTAAAATTATTTTCTCGATCATTTGGCCGCTTTCCCGGCCGGTGGTGATCACCGTAGCGATTCTTTCATTTATGGCGAGCTGGAATGAAGTGTTATGGCCGATCATTGTTGTCCGGGAACGGACATTGATGACGCTCCCTCAAATTGTGACGCTCTTTACGATCGGAGGACAGGCGGAAGCATTGCTTGGCTTACAACTGGCTGCCGCCACATTGCTGGCATTGCCGATCATCATCGCATATTCATTCTTTCAGAGGTATTTCATCGACAGTATGGTCTCTTCCGGAGTTAAGGGATGATTCGTTTTGTGATCCTCTGCTCAACGGCATTGTGCCTTCTTTCAGCACAACCGGCCACGGTTATCGTCGCCGAAGTCGGAACGTATCGAATATCGGAAGACGATCTGCTGACAAGCTTTGAATTTGGTCCGGCATTTGTCAAGCGGCATTCGGATCCCCTTCGGGAACATTTGCGCTATATGATTTATGAACGTCTTTTTGCTCTTGAAGCCACACAGAGCGGATTAAATACGACTGAGTTTGTTCAGGGGCGCATTGATGCGTTGGAAGAAGATGGCGCGGTGGAGCAATTATACCGGCAGGATATCCTTTCAAAGGTATCACTTCCGGACGAGCAGATCGCCGTCGATACACGAAAGGCGAAGATCACCATTGCGATCCGCTGGATCTATTTTGATTCACAGCATGATGCGGAAAAGACGGAACAACTGATCAACGCCGGTGTTTCGTTTGATTCTCTCTTTATGCTGCAGCTTGATTCAACCGTGGGTGTTGACAACAGGTCTCTTGAAACGACTCTTTTAAAACTGGAACGGGATAACGCCTCGCTGGCACGGATCATCTCGGCATTATCCGTCAATGCAATATCGGCTCCTGTCGCGGAAAAGGACGGATGGTATATATTTTCTTTGGACAAAGCGGAGCAGCAGCCGATCATTACCGAAAGCGAGATGACGCAATTGAAAAATCAGGCGATCGAAATACGGACAAAACTGATCGCCGATCAACTTTCCGACACATACGTGAAAACGATGATGACGGCGAGCAATCCTGTCATCAATGCCGGCGGTTTCAATATACTGCGGGCGTATCTCGCTGATAAAGGTCTTTCCCGTGATACGAAGGTCCGATGGGAAATTCCCTCAACATTTATGACTGAGGCAGGACCGCAACCGATACGCAATGCAGGAAATTATCTTCATCGTCCGCTGGTGACCTATAGCGGCCGGACAATCACGATCCGTGATTATGCGAAATGGTATGATATCCGGCAATTTCAATTCAACACCCGTTCCCTTGAGGCATTTAATGCCAGCGTGAAAAAAACGATCTGGAAAATGGTGCAGGATCGTCTGCTGAGCGAAAGAGCGTATCAGCAGGGATTGGACCGACATCCGGTTGTCGCGCATGAAACAAAAAAATGGGAAGCAAAATTATTGTATCTCGTTCAGCGCGCTGCATTGCTGCGGACAATCAGCGCCGCTGACAGTAATCTGAAAGCGTATTATGAAAAGCACAAAAACCACTATACGAACGTGCAGGGGAAACAGATGGATTTTACCACGGTCCGCGAAACGGTAAAGAGCGATTATCTCGCACAGGAGGAAACGCGGGTGCTTTTGAAAGCTGTCGAAGAATTTAAAAAAAAATACCGGGTAACGGTTCATGAAGATGTTCTCGAACGGTGTTCGCATTCAATGCAATCGGACAGCCGTGCGATCGATGCGGTGTTCTATAAGCCCGGCGGAACCTTCCCGAGAGTTGCATTTCCTACTATTGATGAAGCGTGGGTGAAAGTCCGATGAAACGATTTCTTATTGTAATGGTTCTGTCTCTTTCAATTCAAGTGTCATATCCGCAGAGCATTGATCCATTGATTTTTTCTTTCGACAAGAAATACGGACAGGTTGAGGTCGGAGGGAGGTTTGCGGGAGTGGAATTTCATCAGAGCAATCCGTTGCCGTCGAGAATCAGCTTCTATTATCCGGTCGCCAACAGTATTGATGTCAGTACGGATTATTGGAAGCGGGGCGACTCACGACCGTTTGCCGTCGGCGTGAAGATTGGAAATGAAAAGAAAAAATGGATCGGCCGGGAAGGGTGGAAATACGAGTTGAGTCCTCACACGGTGACATTTCACCATCAGGATGAAACGCTATCGTATACATTCAAATACGAATTTTGCCTGAATGAACCGGCGATGGTCGTTACGATGATCGTAAAAAATGAAACCGCCGTTCCACAGAATGTTTCCGTTTATACTCATCTCTTGTTATCGCTGCGGACGTGCCAGACATACAATCGTATTGACTCTGCGGTTCTGCGTTACGGATCGGAATATCAATCCATTACGGCGCAATTCAATGACCCGGGGACAAGAAAAGCATCGTTGTTCGTCTTGAATGCGGGAGAAACAGCAGCGAAACAATGGATGGACGCCGATCATCTATCTGCTTCAGATGACGGAAAAAGCACATGGCTGGATAGTTCGATTGATTCCGATATTAAAGGTCTCACCGGCTCTCATACGAAGCGGGGAATCGCTGCGTATGAATATTCAAAAATGTTATCGCCGGGTGAGACTATGACGATCGTTCAAGTGATCGGTAGTTCCAGCGAAGAGGAGACTGAAACAACGATCTCATCGCTGTCGAAAAACTGGATGTCCGAAGTGCAACAATATCATGATCTTGTACTATCACAATCGACGCAAGAGACGCATTTCCGTACATCCGATTCTGTGATTGACCGTACGGTGCAGTGGTCAAAAGCAATTCTGACGACCAATGCTCATTATCTGGACGGCCAGATTGTGCCTATGCCCTGTCCGGCTGAATATAATTTTTTCTTTACGCATGATTTGTTAATGACAAATCTCGGAGCAGTTAATTATGATCCTGCACGGGTGAAAAAAGATCTTCTTTATATTGCTTCGCTTGCGAAGGATTCCATCATACCGCATGCGTATTATTGGAGAGATAACGGATTTCAAACCGAATACTGCACACCGTCCAATTGGAATCATCTCTGGTTCATTGAAGTGTCGGCAAGTTATTTGCGACATTCATTGGACACAGCAGCAATCCGAACACTTTATCCGCTGATCCAAAAAAGTCTTTCGGAAATCATGACCCTGCTGGGAAAAGATCACTTGATGTATGCGTTCCGGCCCGACTGGTGGGATCTGGGATGGAAGGAAGGTCCCCGCGCGTACATCACCGCTCTGAGTATCCGCGCCATTGAAGATTTTCAATTCATTGCATCGATGATTGACCGCCGTCATAACGATCTGCTGCCGCTGGAAAAAAAATCAGCCGCTATGCGGTCTGCACTTGTTTCATTGTTGTGGGATGATTCACTGGATTATCTGATAAACTATAATGGTTCAGATAAAGATCTGCATAAATATATGGGATCTCTGATCGCTCCTGCGTATCAATTACTTGATACTGTTCGCACTCAGAAGATGATTGTTTCGGCACAAAAAGATCTGTTGGCACCGGGCGTCGGTATTCGCGCAGTCATGCCGTCCGATTTCCATAAGGATTCGGTCATTCAATATTTCAAAATTGCCGGAAATGAAGCAGGGGATGAATACACGTATATCAACGGAGGCGTTTGGCCCCATAATAATGCGTGGTATGCGCTTGCACTGCATTCGGCAGGGAAAAGTGATGAAGCGGTCTCATTTGTGAAACGAACAATGACGATTGACGGAATTGCTAACAGTCCGAACGGTGTACCTGCGCTGTACGAATACAGGTATTCAAATGAATCATCGCCGCGGTACGGTGAGATTGATAAACCGTCATTCCTTTGGGCGGGAGGATTTTATCTTTATACGATGTACACCATCGCGGGAATGACAGACAACGTATGGAATCTTTCCGTTGCAGAACATCGGGCCATGTTTGAATCACCGGTCACAAGCAGCTATTCGTTCGGGAGTCTGAAAGCAATGACGATCGCGGGGAAAGGGAATCGTCTTCAATCGTTTTCCTCAGGGAGATCGAATATCGCGTCTCTGATTCTTCCTTTGAGTCATCATTCTTCAATAGAATTGTCAGCAATGTTTGGAAAGTATTCACGGCCGTATCTCGCTTCGGCAAATGCGATTGTTCATTCCGCCGAATATTCGGAAACAAAAAAAGAACTGGAATGTTCTCTCGCTTCCTTTGAAGGACATACAACGTCGGTACGAATTGTTGCGGCGAATACGCCTTTAAAAGTTATTGTGAATGGGAAGAGTATGAAAAATGTATCTTCAGTGCGGAGTGCCGACGGTATAAAGGAAATTACATTTTCATTTACAGCGGGTCCTTCAACGGACACGATGGTAGTGAAGTGGTAGCCATTCGAAAGCAACGGATGAACGGCGCTCGTTCGCTGTTCACTATTGACAGTTATGCATTGAAGCGTAAGGAGATTTGACCGGTCGGTTCAATGTTGATAGAAATGAATTAACAATAAGTAGTCTTAATGAATCAACTGCAGGATAACAATGACATATAAAAAAATAATGTATTTGGTTGTCGTATTCTCCGGAATGCTGACGGCTCAGAACTCACTGATCAATTTTTCGCATGTCGATCATCTGACAGAGCGGATTGTCATGCAAGGTGATTCCGTGAATATCATCAGAATCTATGCCGATTATCCGACGTACGATTGGATCGATGCGAGCGATGAAGGTATCACCTGTGTAGATGATGCCGCGCGCATTGCCGTTGTGTATCTTCGACATTATGAATTGACCAAAACTGAATCGAGCAAACAAAAGGCGAAAGAGTATCTGAAATTTGTTCTGAAACTTCAGGCGGACGACGGTCAATTCTATAACTTTATTTATGCCGATCACTCGATCAACCGGGACGGAAAGACCAGTTTTAAATCATTCGGCTGGTGGGCTGCACGGGGGATTTGGTGTTTTGGACTTGGGTACAGAATCTTTGAAAACGATGATCCTCACTTTGCGGCAATACTGCGCAGTGGTATCGAAAAATCGTTCAAACATATCGACACGCTGCTTCAACACTATGGAAAAAAAAGGGAGATTTCCGGTTTTATGATCCCCCAATGGCTTATCTATGAATCCGGCTCTGATGCAACCACGGAATTGGTGCTCGGACTGACCGAATATTATAAAGCGAATCCGGACAGCAGAGTGAAACAATATATCGAAAAACTGTGCGAGGGGATGATGGTGATGCAGGAGGGCGATATTCGGACTTTTCCGTACGGACTGCACCGCTCATGGGAAACCATGTGGCATGCGTGGGGGAACGGACAGACGCAAGCGCTCGCCCAGGCAGGAAGGGCGCTCAAAGATAAACGGATGATTGCCTCAGCCCGCCGTGAAGCGGATGGATTTTACTCAAGACTGCTGATCAATGGATTGACGAGAGAATTTGATGTGGCCGATTCAACCAAAGGCCGTCAGTTTGAGCAAATTGCGTACGATCTCCGTCCGATCACCGTCGGATTAATCCGTTTATATGAAGCAACCAAGGACAATAAGTATCTGACAATGGCTCAACTTGCCGGTTCTTGGTTCTTCGGAAATAATGCCGTGAATGTTCAGATGTATGATCCTCAAACAGGCAGGTGCTATGACGGAATCCACAGTCCAACAGTGTATAACAAAAACTCAGGAGCTGAATCAACGATCGAAGCATTATATGCTATCATCGAACTCGAACAGGTTGATCCGGTTCATCGCTTCACCAAATATCAGAAAGTGCGGTGCGGTGAAACGAAAGATTTCGTATTCGGAGTTTTCACAAACGAAGGTGCGGAAACCGGATTAGTGATCAACAAAAATCAAGGAACTGTTTCTATGGTATCGGGAAAAGAGCTCATTGATTTTCTAAAGAAGTCCAAAAAGTGAAATCCGTCACTATCAAAGATTATACCATTGCTTTGCAGGGAATCAGAACTCTGACATTATGCATCGTCATCATCGTGTCAAAACTTTGTGCTCAGCAGATAACAATTCCGCGCATCGAGCAAATGCCGAATCATCCTGAGCCGTATCTCATGCGAAACTGGAAATCTGTTGCAAAGGGGTATGATTCTCTTGTTTTCAACGTGAATGCAACGGGACAATATTTTCCATTGAGCAGTCTTTATTCCAATACCGTGAATTATCCTTCAAGTCAAAGTTTCCGTATACAATCGTATGTCGGTTCGCCCAATGCGGGAGGAGAAGGGATCAATTGCCTTCCCGCCGTGATCGGAGCAGAATTAGTCGGGATTGATAAAAGGAATCAGAACGGCAAAGACTGGGTGGCGATGTGTAAAGAATGGTTCAATACACTTCCATCAGAACGGGTCTATTTGAATTCTCCGCGTGCTTCAAGCGGCGACGACTGGTGGTACGAAACAATGCCGAATGTCTTTTTCTACCAATTATATGACCTTCATCCGGACATTCCGGAATTTCAATTGCAATTTCATTCAGTCGCTGATCGGTGGCTGACAGCAGTGAAGGTGATGGGGGGCAGTACAACGCCGTGGAGAGTGCCGAATATGGATCATCGCGCATGGAATCTTTCGAGCATGACTCCGAACGATGCCGGTGTACATGAACCCGAAGCGGCGGGTGCAATTGGCTGGCTGATGTATCAGGCTTATGTGAAAACCGGGATCGAGCGGTATCGCATCGGAGCGGAATGGTCAATGGATTTTCTGCATTCGCATGTCATGAATCCGTCGTACGAGTTGCAGCTTGTGTATGGCACTGTCACCGCAGCCCGAATGAATGCCGAACTTGGAACGGGATATAACCTTCAAAAAATATTCAACTGGAACTTTGACGTCGGACCTCTGCGGATGTGGGGATCAACCCTCGGCAGATGGGGAAATTATGATGCGTATGGTTTGATTGGAGAAGTAGAACAGTTTCAACCGTCGTATGCGTTTTTGATGAACACTCTGCATCATGTTGCCGTGCTCGTTCCGGTCGCCCGATATGATGAACGCTATGCCCGCGCAATCGGGAAATGGGTTCTCAACGCCGCTAATGCGTCGCGTCTCTTTTATTCCAATGCGTTACCGGATGCCCATCAGGACGGAAGCAGTTGGTCCAAAGCTAATGATCCGAATTCTACCATCGGATATGAAGCGATCAGGCAAACACAACATTCAATCAGTCCGTTTGCAACCGGTGATGCGGCGAAAAACAGCTGGGCCGCCACAAATTTTGCGCTTTACGGATCGTCCCATGTCGGCTATATGGCTGCCGTCGTCGAAACGACCGATGTTCCGAAAGTGTTGCAACTTGACCTGTTGCGTACGGATTTCGGCCACGCACCGGCATATCCGACATTTCTATATTTTAATCCGTACGATTCTACGGTTTCTGTGACGATTGATGCCGGAGGAACGGCGAAAGATTTGTATGATGCGGTGTCGAATACTTTTGTGAAGACCAACGTATCAAATCATACTCTGTTTCCCATTCCGCCCAACAGCGCCTGTGTCTTGGTGGTGATCCCATCAGGCGGTACGATCACTTATTCAGACGATAAAATGCTGGTGAACGGCATCGTGGTTGATTTTCACTCATCGCAGCCCGTCTCCAACCATTTCCCCCGAATTCAAGCGGTGGCAGCGCTGCATGATACGATGCTCCTTCATGGAATAACAGATCTTTTTTGTACGGCGATGGATATTGATGCAGATCCATTAACGATCAATTGGTCATCGGCACACGGAACGGTGAATGGATCAGGAGGACAAGTAACGTGGAGGGCACCCGACACAGCCGGACTCTATTCGATTGTTTGCACGGTAACCGATTCGCACGGAGCTTCTGTTTCGGACAGTGTGAAGATTCGTGTGGTTGTCGGGATCAATCATATTCCTTCAATTAATAGGATTTTAGTCAATCCGAGGAAAATAGATCTGAACTCACAAGCATCGGTTGAGTGTATTGCATTGGACGAGGATAACGATACTTTGAGTTACTCTTGGTCATCCAATGGGGGAATATTGAACGGCAGCGGCCGGATGATGTCATGGACGAGTCCTTCAACGGAAGGGAATTATCGATTATACTGCACGGTCACTGATGGACGAGGAGGATTGACTAAGGATAGTACAATAGTGGAAGTCCGGGATTTTTCAAAGCACCAAAAAGGAAATCTTCTCGCCTATTATCCCTTCAACGGAAATGCAAATGACCATTCGGGGAACAACAGGCATGGTGTGTCACACCAGACAATTTCCGTGAACGACAGGAATGGAAATGCTAACAGTGCATTTTCCTTTAACGGCTCGTCAAGCTCGGTCAGGATCGCCAATGATGCCGGTGTAAATTCACAAAACGCATTTTCAGCAAACTTCTGGATGACGGTCGGTCAAATGTACATCCGTGAGCAATATCCGATTTCCCACGGAAATTATTCGAATCGCCTGAAAGTTTCAATATCAAACAACCGGCTTCGGTGGACGGTCAAAACATCGTCAGGGATCAAAGATCTCGATTCCGAATCATTGCTTCTGGTTGACTCGGTATATAATGTATCGGTGATTTATAACGGTTCGGATATGGAAATCTTTCTGAACGGCGCCCTCGATGCTTTTTCACCATGGAGCGGTACGCTTCAGCAAACATCGATAGATCTCACGATTGGCCAAGTGCTTCCCAATGATAATAATTACAGTTTCAACGGTGTGCTTGATGAGATTCGACTGTTCGATTATGGATTATCTGTGGAAGAGATTTCACAACTCTCATCGCGGCTGACTTTCGTCAAGGGATCGCTTCCCGCAGTCATTCCGCAATCGGCTGCACTGGAAGTATATCCAAATCCGTTCAACCCTTCTACAATTCTTCGTTTGGCAGTTCCGTCAACCGGCCATGTGATGGTCACTGTCTTTGATGTTATGGGGAGAAAAGTTTCAACGGTGTTGGATGGAATTGTCAGCAGCGGATTCCACGAACTTCGATGGGACGCTTCCTCGAACGCAACCGGAATCTATTTTTGCGTCATGACCACCGGCGCAAAAACTTTTATTCAAAAACTTGTCTTAATGAGGTAAATGCTTTGAAAAGAATTGACTTAAACGGTTCATGGAAATTTAGAGCTATTGATTCCAGAACATCATTGAAGAAGGAGCTGCAGCGCGTTCTTGATTGGATGCCCGCGCAGGTTCCCGGAACGGTCCACACCGATCTTCTGGCCTGTAAGGTAATTTCTGATCCATATTATCGGATGAACGAGCTTGAGGTTCAGTGGATTGAGAACCTTCAGTGGGAATACCGCCGCGAATTCGAAATTGACGAAATCCAACTAAAAGAACGACGGCTTATGCTTGTTGCTGAAGGATTGGATACCTACGCAGAAATTATCATTAACGGGAAATCCGCTGCCAGGACGGAGAACATGTTCATTGGTCATCGTTTCGATGTCCGTAAGTATGTGAAGAGCGGAATCAATACTGTTGTCATCCGCTTCGACTCGCCTGTGATTAGATCAAAACAGCTTGAGAAAAAACATGGACAACTGCTCGTAGCATTGGAGCCGCATAGAGCATATGTGCGGAAAGCACAATATTCCTTCAGTTGGGATTGGGGACCGAAACTAACCACCTCAGGTATATGGAGGTCGATCTTTCTGGAGGCATCGTCAAACGTTATTCCGAAAAATCCATTCGTCAAAACTTCAAAATTACTGAAGAATGAAGCGACCGTTGACATGTCCGTGGAGATAGAACATTATTCATCGCCGGTAGAAGTCGTAGTAAAAATCGATGGGGTCAACGGATCTGAAGAAATTGTCAAAAGGGCGACCTCGGCAACGCTGAAATTCAGGATGAAGATAAAAAATCCGTCCGTCTGGTGGCCGAACGGCTACGGCGATCAGCCGATCTATCGCGCAACATTTTCCATCCGCCAGAAAGATGGAACAGTTTCGGAAGTAATGACAACATTCGGCATCAGAACGATTGCACTGTTGCAGGAGAAGGACAAGGAAGGGAAATCGTTTATCATTGTCGTGAACGGAGAGAAAATATTTTGCAAAGGGGCCGACTGGATACCGAGCGACAATTTTATTCCGAGAATTCCCGATGCAACCTATGACCGTCTGCTCACCATGGCGCGTGATGCCAATATGAATATGATTCGAGTCTGGGGAGGGGGAATTTACGAGCAGGATCTGTTTTACGAACTGTGCGACAGGCTTGGTCTGCTTGTCTGGCAGGATTTTATGTTTGCCTGCGGCGAATATCCGGAAACTTCGTGGTTTAAGGAACTGGTTAAAGTCGAAGCGGAATTTATTGTTCGGCGATTACGGAATCATCCAAGTATTGCCGTCTGGTGCGGCAATAACGAGAGCGAGTGGTTGTTTTGCACGGAAAATCCGGGAAAAACTCCGGATCAGATGACGGGTGCGGTACTCTTCAATAAGATTCTTCCCTCCGCTGTTTCTTCGTTGGATGCGACCAGACCGTACTGGCGCAGTTCTCCTTTCGGCGATGGTTTTCCGAACGACGAAAAGAACGGAACCCACCATCAATGGCATGTCTGGAGTTTCTGGAAGGATTACAATGAATATACAAAAGTGAACGCACGATTTGTTTCTGAATTCGGATTTCAGGCACCCGCGACCATGCGGACATGGGAGGAAGTAACGCTGCCGGAAGACAGAACACCGCAGCATCCGGTGATTGAACATCACAACAAACAGGTTGAGGGACAAGAGAGGTTATTTCGTTTTCAGGCGGCGCATTATACCGTTGGAAAGAATTTCAATGATTTTGTCTACCGCGGACAATTAGTTCAGGCCAATGCTCTTAAAACGGCAGTTGAACACTGGCGCCGAAGGAAATTCAATACCGCAGGAGCACTCTATTGGCAGCTGAACGATTGCTGGCCGGTCAGCAGCTGGTCCGTGATTGACAGCGGACTGCGTCCGAAAGCATCATATTACTACACCAAGCGCTTTTTTGCAAAACAATTGGTCTCCATAATGGTGAACGGTCGTCATGGTGAAGTATGGGGGACAAACGATTCACTCGAAAAAATTTCCGGGATCCTGCAGGTCGAACGACTTTCGTTCACAGGAGATAGGAAGCCTCTCTTCGAAGAGACTGTGATGTTGAAACCAAATGCTTCCGGCCAGTTGTTCAGGTTTTCTCTTGAAACATTGGATGAGTCGATGAAACGCGAAACATATATAGCAGCTCGTTTCCTCGTCGACGGATATTGTATCACGGAGAACAGACTCTTTTTTGCGGAACCCAAACATTTAAAATTTCCGCTTCCGCTCATTTCAAAAGAGATCATTGAAAAAAACAATAACATCTACCAGCTTAGGATTCAGACCGATGTATTTGCAAAAGACGTTGCGGTGGAAATTGAAGGAGTCGATGCAGAATTGAGCGATAATTACTTCGATCTCGATGCGGGATCGCTAAAAATAATCCGATGCATCGTTCCTCCATCCGTAAAGAATATTAACGGGAAAGTAAAAGTCACATCGCTTCACAACGATTAGCTCGCGGCTGAAACCGAATTTGCAAAAGCGAACAGTACCGGAAACGGTCTGTTGATCGGATGACCATTTGATTATCAAAGCGATAACAATAGAATAACAACAATTCCATGAAGGATCAGAATGATAAATGCCAATAACGCTTCTCCAACCGTAAAAAGAGATTCGATCGCCTTATCCAGAGACACCACCCGTGTCGTTGCCAGACCGTTGGTCTTTGCCGATACTGTCCGCATACCGATTTTGATTGAGCGGATTCTGGCGCTGACCGATCTTCAGGCGTCGGAATTAATAGACAAAGTTCAATCGGAGTTTTCACACCGCCATGTTGATTTGAAGGATATTCTTCTCAATCATTATCAGATCGTGTCGAAGTATGTTCCAACGAACAGAACGGTGGACGAGAAACGAAAGCTTCTCATCGGTTCATATTTTACGATGGAATATTCCATAGAATCGGCGGCACTCTTTAATCCATCCATTGTGCTTCACCCGGACCAATCACAACTGCCGGAAGGAGCGATACGGTTTGTGATGAGTCTTCGGGCAACCGGTGAAGGTCATATTTCCTCCATCGTTTTTCGGACGGGGACCATCGACAGGAATAACAATATCGTTTTCGATGAGATCAGCCGGTTTGCCACCTTGCCGAAAGTCCGCTTAAAGTCGCTTGACAAAGATTCCGATTATACGATGCAATTTCTGAGCAGCCAAAAAATTTCCGAACGGGTGATTTTTCCTCAATTGGCGAGCGAAAGCAAAGGGATCGAAGATGCCCGCTTTGTCCGTTTTGTCGATGAGAACAACACCGTTACATATTATGGAACATATACGGCCTATGACGGATTTGAAATTCTCCCCAAATTGATCGAGACGAAGGACTTTCTGTCGTTTTCGATCATTACCTTAAAAGGTGATGCTGTAAAAAACAAAGGTCTTGGAATGTTTCCGAGAAAGATTGACGGCCAATATTGCATGCTGTCGCGGCAGGATGGAGTGAATAATCGGATCATGTTTTCGAAAGATCTGTACACGTGGAACGAAACGGAACTGCTGCAGGAACCTGAGTATCCCTGGGAATTTGTTCAGATCGGGAATTGCGGTTCTCCCATTGAAACATCCAAAGGATGGCTGGTCCTGACGCACGGTGTCGGTCCGATGAGGAAATATTCCATTGGGGCAATTCTTCTCGATCTGAAAAATCCTCGAAAAGTCATTGCGGTGCTGGAATCGCCGTTATTATCGCCGAATGAAGATGAGCGGGAAGGGTATGTACCGAATGTTGTGTATTCGTGCGGGTCACTGATTCATCACGAAACACTGATTCTTCCGTATGCAATGTCGGATATCAAATCCGGAATGGCGACAGTTCAATTGGACGAATTGATCGGCTGTATGAAATCGTGTTGACCATTGCGTAGAAAATAAGCACATTACATCTATCGGTGAATGTCCGATATCAATAATTGATTGATGAGTTCAGGAGGAGAGGAAGAAAATGAAGGCACGGGAGAAGAAATCGTCATTCAATAGAATTGCGTTCGTCGGGAATTATCTCCCCCGTCAGTGCGGAATCGCAACATTTACGACCGATCTCTGCGAAGCAGTTTCAACAACGTATAATAAAACCACCTGTATCGTCCTGCCGGTCAATGATACTGACGCAGGATATGCCTACCCGACCAGAGTCCGTTTTGAATTGACCGAAAAGGATATTCATTCTTACGGACGCGCTGCCGATTTTCTCAATATCAATAATGTCGATCTGATTTGCCTGCAATTCGAATACGGAATCTTTGGCGGAAAATCGGGCAGCCATATTCTCACATTGCTCCGTGAATTGCGGATGCCGATTGTTACGACACTGCATACCATTCTTAAAACACCTTCCCAGGAACAGCGGATGGTATTGCAAGAGGTAGCGGCTCTATCTGACCGTCTTGTCGTGATGAGCGAAAGAGGATCTGAGTTTCTACAATCCGTCTATAATATTTCAGAAATGAAAATCGACCTGATCCCTCATGGTATTCCGGACATTCCTTTTGTTGATCCAAGTTTTAATAAGGACCTATTCGGCGTGGAAGGAAAGACCGTTATACTCAGTTTTGGACTCTTATCAGCCAATAAAGGAATCGAAACGGTAATCAGCGCACTGCCCGGGATTATTGAGCGGTATCCCAATACTGTCTACATCGTTGTGGGCGCCACACATCCCCACGTCCTTCTTCATGAAGGGGAGACGTACCGTCTTTCGCTGCAGATGTTGGCACAGCAAAAAGGCGTGGAAAGCAATGTTATTTTTTACAACAGGTTTGTCAGTTTGGATGAACTCGTCGAATTCATCGGAGCCGCTGATATTTACATCACTCCGTATCTCAATGAGGCGCAGATCGTCTCCGGAACTTTGGCCTACACGCTCGGGGCAGGAAAGGCGATCATCTCCACGCCGTATTGGTATGCGGAAGAAATATTGGCGGATGGCCGGGGAGTTTTGTTCCCATTTCAAGATTCGGCCGCGCTTGCGAAACAGGTTATCTCGTTGATAGAAAATGATGCCGAACGGCACGCAATGCGGAAACGTGCGTATGTCTATGGTCGCTCGATGATCTGGTCTGAGATCGCGAAACGGTACATGGAAAGTTTTGAACGGGCACGGAAAGAACGGCGGCATTACATCGCGCCCGGGCGTGCGGCGAAATCCCTTGATAAATATCCTCAGGACTTGCCTCCGTTGAAACTGGATCATTTTGTCAATATGACCGATGAGACAGGTATATTTCAGCACGCACTTTTTACCGTTCCGAATTATGAACACGGGTATACGACCGATGATAACGCCCGCGCATTATTAGTCAGTGCATTGCTGGATGAACTTGGGAATACCGACGGACTCCGATATTCTTCCCGCTATTTAGCCTTTTTGGGATATGCATTTAATGCTCAAGGGAGACATTTCCGAAACTTCATGGATTATCAGCACCGGTGGAAGGAAGAAAAAGGATCGGATGACAGCCACGGACGAGCGCTCTGGGCGTTAGGAACAATGCTGAATCGATGCTCCAATCCTTCTCAGCATGGTATTTCTGCATGGCTCTTTGAGCAATCACTGCCTGCGATTCTATCCACCACAAGCCCCCGTGCGTGGGCCTTTGCATTGATCGGTATTGATGAATATGCGAAAAAGTTTGCCGGCGACCGGCGTGCTAGTCAGGTACGGGACGAATTATCAGGACGACTGTTGTCACTCTATCATCAAAACCGGACGGATGATTGGCAATGGTTCGAATCTGCGTTAACATATTGCAACGCTGCGCTCTCTCATGCATTGCTGGTGTGCGGAAGTTCAATGCGGAACAAAGAAATGACAGATGCCGGATTGGAGTCTCTCCGGTGGCTGGCAGAATTGCAGCGGAAGAAAGACGGACATTTCGTTCCGATCGGGTCAAACGGATTTTATCAGAAGGGTGGCGAACGCGCCCGCTTTGATCAGCAGCCCGTTGAAGCGCAAGCAATGGTTTCGGCCTGTCTCGAAGCATTTAACGGTACGAACGAAAAATTCTGGTTAAAAGAAGCCCGGATGACGTTTGAATGGTTTCTGGGTCATAATGATCTGAATCTTACGATCTACGATCCGACCACCGGCGGATGCAGAGACGGATTGCATTCGGACAGAGTGAATCAGAATCAGGGAGCAGAATCAACATTGGCATTTCTTCAGTCATTACTGGA
>CAZQSI010000059.1:0-16365 GCA_964596155.1 uncultured Chitinophagaceae bacterium | reverse complement strand
CCTTATCCGGTGCGACGACGCGGAAATAGACAACGGCGTTTACTTTTATCGAGACGTTATCTTTGGTGATCACATCCTGCGGCGGTACGTCGAGCACAACGATGCGGAGACTTACTTTCACCATCCGGTCGATGCCGGGAATCAGTATGATCAAACCGGGACCTTTAACGGCGATCAACCGGCCGAGACGAAAAATAACTCCCCGTTCATATTCGGAGAGGACTTTGATGAGATTGAAAAGGATGACTGCAATAAATGCAATCATCAAAAAAATACCGAACATTCCGTCCATAATAGTTCTCCTTGATGTAATGTGTGTGCGAAAATACTTAAAAATCCGTCAATGTAATTTTTTTACTTTCAGCTGCAATCCGCGTATTTCCGTGACGACAATTTTGGCGTCCTTGGGAATCTTGCCATCCACGCTTTCGGCGGACCAAATCTCTCCGTACACCCGCACTTGTCCGTTCGGATTCAACGGTTCAAGAGCAACACCCTCGAGTCCGATCATACCAGTCTCTCCGGTATCCACTTTGCGCTTTTGTGCTTTCAGTCCGGCTGTGACGACAAAAATAAAGAAGAGGGCGGTGATGATGACAAATGGAATAATCACATTGAGTGATACTTCCACTACTTCGAGCGGTTCATTGGTTTGATACAGCATAATGGATCCGAAAAATAGTGCGACAATACCTCCGATGGAAAGGAGGCCGTAGCTGGTGATCGAAATTTCAAGCAGAAAGAGAATGATTCCCACAATGATGAGAGCCAGGCCTGCATAGTTGATCGGCAGCGTCTGCATGGAATATAAGGCAAGAATGATAGCGATTGCTCCGACAACGCCGGGAAAAATCGAACCCGGATTGTACAGCTCAAAAAACAATCCATAGATACCGACGAGAAAAAGAATGTAGGAAATATTCGGATCGCTCATCAGATCCAGAATTTCATACTGCCAGCTCATACCGTGATCTTCAACAATGGCGTTGACTGTTGCAAGAACAATCGTATCCTTCTCTATGATAACTTTTTTCCCGTTCAACGAATCAAGCAGAGCTGCGCGCGTCGAGGCGATCATGTCGATCACATTTTTCTTCAGCGCTTCCGTTTCGGTGATGGAAACGCTGTTCCGCACCGCATCTTCCGCCCATTCGATATTGCGGTTCCGTTTTTCTGAAATTGAGCGGATGAACGCTGCGGCATCATTGGTCACTTTACCGGACATGACGGAATCCATCTCGCCCTGCGCATTGACGGGATGCGCCGCTCCGATGTTGGTGCCGGGCGCCATGACAGCGATATGAGCGGCCATTGTGACAAAGACGCCGGCTGATGCAGCACGCGATCCTTTTGGAGAGACATACACAATAATCGGCACCGGTGAATTGAGAAATTCCGTAACAATACTTCGCGTCGATTCAAGAAGGCCGCCGGGAGTGTTCAATTCGACAATCACCGCCTGAGCGTTCTTATTCTTTGCATGTTCTATCCCGTGTTTCAGATAGTCGAATGTGGTGGGATTAATGCTCCCGTTCACCGTGAGCACATGAATCGGCTGCTGAGCCGACACTATTCCGGCGATAAGCAGCGAAAAAAGAATGAATTGCTTCATAGGAACTTCCGGAGGTTATATCATAAGGTAGAAAAAGATAGAAGGTAAAACAAGGTGAGAATTCGCACCTCATGTTCAAACACAATTGAACTTCCCGTTGTTCCGCAACGATATCATCGGAAAACAGCTGCGGCAGTACAAACCGTAAAGGCTGATTTCGACAATACTTTCCGTGTGGTATTCTACCTCAATCTTCTTATCTTCAACATATCCCGCTGCAGAAAACGGGGGAGAGACTCCGATTTTACCATTGAATGATCATCAATGTCACTGCTTCCCAAAGACACCGAACTTAAATTTCCTCATTTAATCACCATTCCGGCATCGGCCGGATCCGGAAAAACGTATACGCTTGCGTACCGGTATGTGCAATTCCTTCTCTCCGATAAAATAGCGGCGAACGGATTGCGGAATATCCTCGCGGTAACATTCACAAAACTCGCCGCAAAGGAGATGAAAGAGAGAATCCTCAACGTCCTCAAATCGGCCGCTCTCGGAAACCGGACAACCATCGACGAACTTTCGGGACTTGTGACTTTGACCGAAGAGGAAATCATTGAACGTGCAGCGAGACTGGTTGAAAAGATCCTTGCTGAATATTCCGATTTCAATATTCGGACGATCGACAGTTTCCTGACGACGGTGTTCAAAGCGTCTGCGATCGAATTGGGCGTCCAGCCGAATATCGGCATTGAATTTGACCACGATGCATTGTTTGATCTCGCCTTCCGTCAATATTCCATGAATCTTCGGGAGGGAAGCGAAGACGCCCGGTTTATCGACGATGTGATTGCGGTAATCGAAGCAAATGAATACAGCACATCAGGATATACCTGGAATCCCTTCTCAAAAATATCAAAAGAAGTGCGGCAATTGCAGAAGCAATTCGGTCGGTACGCAAAAGAACCGTTGATCATTGAAGGTGAAAAAGATCTCGCCGTGCTCTCACGCGCTATAATAGAGAAAGCTGAAAAACTGAAGCAACTCCTTTCGTCAACAACGTTGCCGGTCAATCATTATTTCGCGAAGGATGTCGATCGGCTCTGCAACGGCGACGTATTTGCCGTGGCGACAAAAGGAAAGGGGAAATATTTCAACAAATTCAGCGACGATGCCGGCGCCCAAAAAGAAATCAAACGGCTGTTTGCCGTCATCACTCCGATGGAACGCGACCTAGAACGGTTCATGCTGATGTATTCGCAGATGTATTACCAGCCGTTTGTTCGCGCCGTGGCGATGCTTGAACGGACAATGCACGAGGTGAAACTCCTCGAAGGAAAAGTTGTGATCGACGATGTAAACCGGTCGCTGGCGCGGTATATCGTTCAGGATATCGTTCCCGAAGTGTACTTGAAACTCGGGGAGCGCATTGCGCACTTTATGATTGATGAATTTCAGGACACGAGTCCCATTCAATGGAAAAATCTCCACCCGCTGATCGAAGAAGCATTGTCCAAAGGAGGAAGTCTCTTCGCCGTGGGCGACACCAAGCAATCAATTTACAGTTTCCGCGGCGGCGACTGGAAAATATTCAGGGATCTTTCCGCAGAAAAATATTTCCGGTCTGTGCCGGTCACAAATCTCCCGCTTGAACGGAATTACCGCAGCGAGCAGATTCTCGTTGATGTCGTTAAAGATGTATTCTCCACTCATGTCGCCGCCGCTCAATTGGATGCTCTTGCCTCCCAAAGCGGTTTGTTCAGATTTGCGCAGAATGTGCCGGAGAAGCAGCGGAACAAAGGGTATGTTGAAGTGAAGAGAATTGACAAAAATGACGAGGCGTCGGCCGGTCAGCGTCAGAAAGAATATATTGTCTCCGCAGTGCAGGATTGTGTCAGCCGCGGATACACGCTCGGCGACATTGCGATTCTCACATCGACAAATGCCGAAGTGGTGGAAATCAGCGCCTGGCTCAACAGCGCCTCGATAGAATTTCTCTCCATGAGCACGCTTGATATCCGCAAAAGGAAAAAAATCGTTGAGATTATTGCCCTGCTCCGCTTCCTTGATTCTCCGATCGATAATTTGTCGTTCTACACATTTTTATCAGGTGAACTGTTTGCCAACGTGCTTGCACGGGACGAACATACGTCGTCTTCTTCCCGACGGAAGAAACCGGCGGAGAGTTCCGAACTTTTCCGCGGTCACATCCGGAAAATGTTTGTTGGCGGCGGCACTCAATACTTTTATCGCATGTTCCGGGATGAATTTCCCGAACTCTGGGACCGGTATTTTGAACGGCTCTTTACGCACGTTGGGTACATGCCGCTGTACGATATTGTGTCGGAGACTTTAAAAACATTTTCGGTCTTCGATACATCACCGCTTGAAGAAAGTGCATTCATTAAACTGCTCGAATGCGTGAAGCAATTTGAGAACAGCGGAAACAACAGTCTTAATGATTTTCTTTCCTTCAGTTCCGAAGAAGGAAGCGACGGATGGAATGTCAATATTCCCGGCACAGTCAATGCCGTGCGGATCATGACCGTTCATAAAGCGAAAGGATTGGGATTTCCCGTGGTGATCGTTTCGCTTCAGGAGAAAAGGACGAAATCGAATTCGCTTGTGACGATGGAATCGGACGAAGGATTATCCGTCCTCCGGGTGGGAAAACAGTTCGGCGAAAGAAACGAGACGCTTAAAAACATTTATGCGGAACGGGAAAACGAACAGATTATTGATGAATTGAACAAAATCTATGTCGCATTGACGCGGGCGGAGCAGGAGATGTATGTGGCCGTAATGTATAAAAAGGTGGAGAATCTTCCCGCATCCATTCTTCCCGAAGGGGTTTATGGCGGGAAACATACCAACACCGGCAGAATCAAACATGAGAAGACGCTTCCCGTCATCGCGTCGCTCCATCATCATCACCCCACTGTCATCACACCGGCCCGGTATCAAAAAATCGGAATGCAGGAAACGCGGCGGGGAGATGCAATTCATGACGTTTTGGCGAGAATCGAATTTTTTGACGGAACCGGAGAGCAGGAGATTGCTTCGGCATTTCTCCGTTCGCCGCTTGCCGCGGATATCGATGCCGGCAAGGAACAGGAACGGCTGCTTGAGTGTCTGAATAGACCGGAAATTCGTCCGTACTTTGAACGAATCCCCGACCGATCGGTGCTGAGGGAGCAGGATATCAGTGCACCGGACGGAAGATTATACCGTGTTGACCGGATTATCCTCGACAAGGATTCGGCTGCCGTCATTGACTATAAGACCGGCAACAGCGATCATGAGGAAGAATACCGGAAACAGGTGAAGAATTACATTTCCCTCGTAAAGGAACTTTATCCTGCAAAAGCTGTTCGCGGTCTGCTCATCTATATTGATCTGATGAATATTTCGGAGGTTGCATGAGCAGCGTCCGATTACTTACGCCTGCCGTCAATCTACTCGATGTCATTATTGACTCGCTGCATCCGGACGGAAAGGATTATTCATCCGACATCATCGTCTTTCCGGGGAAGCGGCCTGCCCATGTTTTACGGAAGAAACTTGCCGAAAAGATCGGCGGCGTGTTTGTGCCGCCGCAAATGTATTCCATCGATCAGTTCATTAATGTGCTCTGCTCAAAATTTTCCGGATATCCCGAACAACTGATCGGCGAGCTCGATGCCGTCGCGCTGCTCTTTGACATCCATTTGGCGATGACGGAAAAGGAGAGAATGGGGAAAAAACATTTTTCGACGCTCGACACTTTTTATCCCGTCGGTGTTAAAATAATTTCCGAACTTGAAGAATTGATGATCTCCGGAATCACTCCCGAACAATTATCAGCATCTGTCGCCCCGGTAACACTCGATGCCGCTCACGCGTTGGCGTCGTTATATCAACCGTTTTACGAAAAACTGAAAGAGCGGGGCTTTACTTCGCGGGCGTTGAATTATCGTTTTCTTGCGGATTCCGTGAACGAGATTGACCTCGCGCCCCATCGTTCGGTCACTCTGGCGGGATTTTTTGCGTTCACTCCGACAGAGGAGACGATTGTCCGTCATCTCAGCGGATTGGACAACGTTTATTTTTTCTTTCAGCAGGGAAGAGGCATTGAAGGTACGTTGAAACGGATGGGAGTTCATGCGGAGGCAGAAGGACCGGAGGCGTCTCCGAAACACTATTTTTATGAATCACCGGATTCGCATGGACAAATATTCCTTTTAAATCGGGTCATCGCTGATACAATTTCGCATCCTGTCACAGCCAGCGATGCTGCGGCAATCATCCTGCCGTCATCGGAAAATCTTTTCCCGCTGTACCATCAAACGCTTTCGCATCTGGATCAATCGACGTACAATCTTGCCCTTGGTTATCCGCTCACACGGACGCCGGTGTACGGTTTCCTCGTTTCACTGCTCGATGTGATCGTGACAATGAGGGAAGGAGAAGTGTTCATTCCTTCTTACATGCAGTTTCTGCTTCATCCGTATACGAAAAATATTCTCTACAAGACCCGGACCGATGTCACAAGAACGCTGGTTCACGCAATTGAAGATGATTGTCTCGAACATAGTGCGCGGATGTATCTATCGCCCGCGGGCATTATGCAGAGCCCGGGAATTATGGAGAAGGCAATGCGCCGACTGCAGAACGAAGAGGTGGAGATCACAATTGAAGAACTGCAGGTGCATCTTGAAGGAATCCATCGCTCAACCATTCAGCCGCTGACGGACATTCCAACCGTTGGAACGTTTGCATCGGTCTGTATTGACGTCCTTAATTATATCAATGAGCGGAGCACGGCTCACCGTCATCCGTATTTTCATCCGTTCCTGCACACACTGATGGATCATTTGTTCACACTCCGTCAGTCTCTGCTGGCCCGATATTCGTTTGAACAACAGCAGCACTATCTATTCTTCCTAAAACACTACATTGCTTCGGCGGAAGTTCCGTTCACCGGAACACCGTTGCAGGGATTGCAGGTATTGGGATTTCTGGAAACCCGCGGTCTGAACTTTGAACATGTTTTTGTGATTGACGCCAATGATGATGTGATTCCGGGAAAATCTCAGCAGGATGTGCTTCTGCCCGTGACCATCCGCGAAGAACTCGGTCTGCCGACATACCGCGATCAGGAGCGGATCAAATCATATTTGTTTGACCTGCTGCGTCTCGGCGCATCGTCTGTTCATTTCTTTTATGTTAACAACGCAGAGAAGGAGGCAAGCCGTTTTATTGCTGAATTGCAATGGAAGCAGCAGCTGAATTCCGCATCGCTCACTCCGCAGAATACGTCATCACAGGAATATGGCATTGATTTGGTTTCTCACCTGCCCGAACCAATTGTCAAAAATGAAGAGATGACAGCGAAGCTGAAGGAGATGCCGCTCTCTTCAACTGCAATCGATACCTACATGACATGCGGATTGCGTTTTTATTACCGGTATCTTCTGCGTCTGAAAGAAAAAAGGGAGGTCTCCGGCGATGTGGATCAATCCGATATCGGAAAAATCGTCCATGCAATATTATGCGATTATGTTTCGACCATGAAAGGACGCCCGTTGCAGCCGTCGGATTTTGATTCCGTTCGGCTTGAATCCGTAATCCGCGATTCCTTTCATTCGTTCTACGGCAAAACGCAGGTCGGCGAACAGTTTATCACCCGCAGGCAGGTGGAGCGTCAACTGAAAAGATTTTTCGAAGAGTACCAGATTCCAATTGCTTCTTCCTCAACCATTGTTGTGAACGGAGTTGAGGAAAAGTTGTATGGGGATGTTGAAGGACATCAGTTGACCGGTTTTGCGGATAGGATCGAGACCCGCAACGACCGGACGGTCATTATGGACTACAAGACCGGAAAGAGCGAGTCCAATTACCGGATACGCTTTGATGCGCTTCGGGAAGATGACCGATCGACGTGGCACGATGCCATCGGAACAGTGCAGCTGGCATTGTATGTCATGGTATACAGCGCAGTACACAATGTACCTCCCGAAACGGTTGATGCCCGTTTTCTCTTTTTGGGGAAAAAGGATTTGAACGATTCGATCGAACTGCCGTTATTCGAATCCGAAGATGAAATGAAACGCTGGTATCCTCTGCTTAAAAAAATAATTATCGGTCTTGCAGCGGAAATCAAGAATCCTGACATTCCGTTCACGCCGACCGGCGATGTTAAGAATGACTGTCCCGATTGTGCATTCAAAATAATCTGCGGAACACAATGGACCGAGAAATATTCGCCCTGGTAAAGTTCCCCGTTCGGATTCGGGAGGAAAGACCATTTAATAAATAAACGGTACGAGACGATAGGTTCGTTGCTTATATTCGGAATATTCTGGAAATTTCCGCTCCAAAAGACGTTCCTCATACACCATCTTTGCGTATAGCGTCCCTGCCAGTGCAGCAAACATCAGCAGTGAAACTTTGTCCGAAGTGTGTATTACAAAAGGAAGCATCACTGTCAGCACGGAACTGTACATGGGATGTCTGATATACCGGTAAATTCCGGTCGTTACGAATAGAGCATCAGTTTTTGGCACCGGTCTGATTTGCAGGTTGCGCGGACCCATTTCCGCAATGGCAATCAGTCCGATCGCTGCTCCTGCTATACCGACCGATGTGAGCCAAACGTTATGATACGGGAAACTACAGTATTGTACTATTCCTGCAATTAACGTAAATTGTACGGTGACGAGAAGTATCGAATACATTTATCTTCCGGCAGTTAACATGATTCCTTTGTCAAATATATGAAAAATATAACATTTCTCATTTGCATGTGTCTTTCCGCCGGCTATTCCCAAATGCAGCAAATGAATTCGGGTGATTTGCAGATTGCCGTCCGACAGCTTGGCGAGCTCGGATCCGTACTCTATATTGCCGCTCATCCGGACGATGAAAATACTGCATTGCTTTCATACTTCACAAAAGAAAAATATTATCGAACGGCCTATCTTTCCGTGACGCGGGGAGAGGGGGGGCAAAATCTCATCGGTTCGGATCTCGGAGCGCGCCTCGGCGTCATTCGCACGCAGGAACTGCTTGCCGCACGGCGCATAGACGGTGCGGAACAATTTTTCACCCGGGCTGTTGATTTCGGATATTCCAAAAGCGCTGACGAAACCTTGCAGTTATGGAATAAAGACAGCGTTTTAAAAGATATCGTGTGGGTGATCCGAATGTTCAGACCGGATGTTATCATCACCCGTTTTTCGAGAACGCAGGGTGGCCATGGACAGCATCTCGCTTCGGCAATTCTTGCAGAAGAAGCATTCGCACTTTCCGGCGATCCGAATGTCTTTCCGGAGCAATTGCCGTATGCCGCCCCCTGGAAGGCAAAACGTTTGCTGTTCAATCACTTCCGGTTTGGCGGCGTTTCATCGAAACAGAACAATGTGCCGACGATCAGTGTGGATGTCGGTACATACAATCCGTTTCTCGGACGATCGTATAATGAAATAGCCGGGATCAGCCGTTCAATGCACAAAAGTCAGGGAATGGGATCGCCGCTCAACAGAGGGAGCAGCATCAATGAATTTGTTGTGACCGCCGGCGAGCCTGCCCGCAGCGACCTTTTCGAAGGGATCGACCATTCCTGGAAACGAATTCCTCATGGTGCAGCAATCGACGCGATGATGAAAAAAATTATTTCCTCATTCGATCCTGCCGCGCCGGAGAAGAGCATTCCGCGTCTGCTTGAACTGTATAAAGCGCTTCGGTTGATCAATAATGATCCGCTGGTAAACCGGAAAATGAAAGAAATTGAAGCGATCATTCTTTCGTGCGCGGGTGCTCATTTTGAAGCCGTGGCTCGCCGTCCGATCTGCCAGCCAAACGACTCAGTTCATTTTGTTCTATCGTTCCTCAACCGGTCATCAGCGGACATTTCGGTGCAATCGATATTTTCAGAACCGCTGTCACTCAGTGCAGAACTACGGCAGCCGCTCAGGAAGAATCAAGCATTCACGATGCAGATGTCTGCAAAAATTCCGGACAAATCTGCTTATTCCCAGCCGTATTGGTTATTTGCTCAACCGACGCAGTACATGTATTCTGTTGCCGACCAATCCATGATCGGAACAGCGGAAAATCCGCCGTCGTTGTCATTGAACGTAACGATCACCGTCAACAACCTGACGCTGATGCTCTCTGTTCCTGTTGTCCATAAACGGATTGATGATCTTGACGGCGAAAAAATCAGAAATGTGGAAATCCTTCCTCCGGTTTCCGTCTCACTCCAATACAATAATATCGTCTGGAGCGATACGGCGACTAAAACTGTCACCGTCCGACTCCGCTCATTCCGCAGCAATATTGTTGCACGCGTTTTCCTGAATCAGACTGAAGGATGGATTGTTTCCTCCCCGCAGAATGTTACGCTGACGGAAGAAGGATCGGAAACGGAATTGAATTTTCCGGTAAAGCCGGACAAGAATGCACGAAGCGCAGATTTTGCGGCGGTTGCGGAGATCGACGGGAAAATATATTCATCCGATGTTCGTCATCTCGATCATTCTCATATTCCGCCGCAGCCATTTATTTCCGAAGCTGCGGGAAAATTTCTTACGTTTGATGTTCGGAAAAAAGGGAGCGCGGTCGGATACATTATGGGAGCAGGGGACGGTGTTCCCGATGCGCTGAAACAAATTGGATATACCGTCCATACTCTTTCCGATGAGGAATTGACTGCCGGTACGTTTATGCATTATGATGCAATCATAGCCGGAGTCCGTTCTTACAATACCAGAGAGCATCTTCGTCGGTCCCACCCGATGTTAATGAAATACGTCGAGAAGGGAGGGACATACATTGTCCAATATCAGACAATGGAGCGCGGACAAACCGACAATCTCGGTCCGTTGCGGCTCTCCATTTCGAGAAACAGAGTCACCGATGAAAATGCACCGGTAACGATCCTTTCACCCGATCATCCGCTTGTGCTCGGGCCGAATGTTATTACCGCTGAAGATTTTAAGGGATGGATTCAGGAACGGGGACTTTATTTTGCTAACGAATGGGATTCATCCTATTCTTCAATTATTTCGTGCGCAGATCCGAATGAAGAACAGCAACGCGGCGGACTTCTTCATCTGAAACACGGAAAGGGAAACTTTATTTTTACCGGTTTGTCGTTGTTCAGGCAGCTTCCTGCGGGAGTCGAAGGGGCGTATAGACTTTTGGCGAACATGGTATCTATCGGAAAATAAGAGATGTTGAAGTGACACAACGATACGAAAACTACGCTGCATACAGTGATGTTATATTCCAATGCCAGTACAGGTGACAATGAGCCGTTCGATGCAGAAGATTCTCACTGAATTTGTTTTCAGCGAAGATGGAAAAAAATCCCGAACGACCGTTACCGAAAAATCGATCGGAGGGACCGTTGTTAAATATTTTGTCAACGAGTTCTGGACTTCCAGACAGCGTCAGGCAAATTCCCTTCATGAAGTTTCTTACCGCGCCTGCTTCAAGCCACAGCTTCCCCGCTTTTTTATCGAACGGCTGACCCGGGAGGGAGACGTCGTGTATGATCCGTTTTCGGGCCGCGGAACGACGGTGCTGGAAGCGGCGCTGCACCGGCGGCGTATCATTGCGAACGACATCAATCCGCTCAGCGTTATGCTTTCCCGTCCCCGTCTGTTCCTCCCTGCACCCGAAGAAATTGAACAGCGGCTCAGCACGATTACCTGGAATCGTCCGATGAAAGCGGATATTTCCCTTTCAATGTTTTTCCATCCTCGAACGCTGCGTGAAATTTTAAATCTCAGAAAATATTTGTCGTTGCGAAAGAAGAGAGGCACGGAAGATAATGTAGACAGGTGGATTCGCATGGTCGCGACCAACAGATTGACCGGACATTCGAAAGGATTTTTTTCGGTCTATACGCTTCCTCCGAATCAGGCATTGTCGCAGGAGCAGCAGCGAAAGATTAATAAAAAGAGGAAGCAAAAACCGGAATACAGAGATGTCGCACGGATTATTCTGAAGAAATCATCACAATTGATGAACGGTGTGACAGAGGAACAGCGAACAATGCTTCGTTCCGCCGGAAGGGGCAGCCGATTTTTAACCTGCGATGCGGGAAATACAAAACGGATCCGCAGCGGATCAGTCCGTCTCACGGTTACCTCCCCGCCGTTTCTTGATGTTGTGCAGTACGGACAGGATAATTGGCTTCGGTGCTGGTTCAATGACATTGATGCATCGGACATCAGTAAACGGATTACGATGTCAAAAACAATCGGTCAGTGGTGCAGCGAGATGAGACGCGTATTTCAGGAGCTGCACAGAATCACGGCAGAGGCCGGATGGATTGCATTTGAAGTCGGCGAGATACGAAAAGGCAATCTTATGCTGGAAGAGTATGTCGTACAGCTGGGCACCGAGACAGGATTTAGATGTGAAGGTGTGATGATCAATCAGCAACACTTCACCAAAACGGCAAATATTTGGGGTGTGGGCAATAATTCGAAAGGAACAAATTCCAACAGGATTGTTCTCTTCCGAAGAAACAAACGGGACTGAGCCGGAACCATCGTGACTCCGCAGCGGTATGAAATCATCCCTGCCAATTGAATCTCCGTAAAATTAGGTTTACATTAAAACGAATGATGTCAGTAAAAAAAAATATCATTGTGTCGGTGTTGTTTCTCGTCGTTCTCTTCATCGTCCTTTATCTTCCCGGAAATTTTGGAAGCCGCTCTGTGTTTTTTGCGGAACCGGAGGTTCAAAGAATATATTTCGCCGACCACATTTCTCCTGCCCATCAGGCAGTTATTGAAGCGTTTAACGCTCAATACCGCGGAAAAATTGAAGTTGTTGCGGTGGACCTTCCGTTTTCGAAGTTCAGCACCAACGAACGGAAAGAACTTCTTGCTCGTTCGCTGAGGAGCAAGAGCGACCGATTGGATATTTTTTCCGTTGATTACATCTGGACATCCCGTTTCGCCAAATGGTCGGAAAATCTTGATCCGTATTTTGCGGAATACGCAGCTGCCAATATTATTTCTCCCACCATTCAGTCCTGCATTACGGACGGCAAACTTGTTGCAATGCCGATGTATATCGACATCGGAATGATGTATTACAGGAGCGACATCATTCGCCGGCTCCCCGACGCGGAAGAAATCGAGAAAAAGCTCAAGGCATCGATTTCGTGGTCCGAACTGCTTGCACTCCGGCACCGGCTCGGCTATTCGGAAAGACCGTACTATATCTTTCAAGCGGATGATTATGAAGGGTTGATCTGCAATTATTTCGAGATTGCAAGGAGTCTCGACAGTAATTTTATTTCGGACAACTCCATCGACCTGAAATCTGAAACGGCGCGGAAAGCTCTGCAGATGATGGTGGATTTTGTCCATCGACAAAAAGTCGCGCCAATCAATGTGGTGGAATTCGACGAGAATAAAAGTTATTACTATATGCTGCAAAATAATGCGGTCTTTGTGAGAGGGTGGCCGAATTTTGTCGAAAATTTTCAGCACACATTCCGTGATTCTTCCAGTTTCAAAGCGATTGAGCGGGCGCCGCTCCCGCATTTTTCGGGTCAGCGGCCTACATCGGTGTACGGCGGATGGAATCTGATGATCTCAAAATTCTCGACAAAAAAAGAAGCTGCGGTGGAATTCATCCGCTTCATGCAGACGGAGGAAGTGCAGAAAATGATGTTTGAACTGGGAGGATACATTCCGGTCAATCATGATGTGTACGCCGATACGGCGTACCTTGCCAAACATCCCGATCTCGTGTTCTACAGGAAATTAGTCGAAAACGGCTTTCACCGGCCGTCGCTGGAAGAGTATACAAAGATCTCCGACATTATTGCTCACTATGCTCATCTGGCAATCAAAGGTGAACTGAGCGTTGAGAAAGCACTTGCGGAAGCCTCGCACACCATTTCAGCGAAAAGTTCGCTGCTGAAGGAACCATGAAAAAAACCATCGAACGGCTGCGGCATAATGTCGGCCGGTACCGATTTGAGATCCGGCACCTCACCGTCCTGTTTATCATTCTGATCGTTTTCCAGATCATCGTTTCCTTCGTACATAAATTCTCGCTGCAGAAAATTCTTATCAACACGCAGGAATGGTATCAGCGCGATTCGGCAGAGCGCATGGCCAATCTCACTTCGACATCGCTGGAACTGCTGCTGGAATCCCGTTCTAAAAATGAAGTCCTGCAGCAGCACGAAGTCACAAAAATCATTCAGGATTTGAACATCATTCTCAGTCAGCAGTACCTGCATCAAAATGTTCAGGAAATTTGTCTGCTTGTGGTGATCGATTCGTCGATTGTTCCAATCGATGACGGCAGCGCCTTGTACGAATACATCTTTAATGAGAATCGAAAACTTCCCGCGCCGTCTTGGAATCACGACGAGGCGATTAGATTGTATGCTGCCATGAAGGACGAGTTCCGGGCGATGGAACAAATAGTCACCGTTGTTTCGGAGAAGCAGACGTTTCACACGTTTGTTCCGTTTGTTCCGCGCGGAGAATTCTCCGGGGCGATGTATATGAGAAACACTCCCGATTTCAGTGTCATCACGAAAGAAATGATTTCCGCCTATGATGAAACCACCATCACCTATTCCGCCCTGATCTTTTTCGGTCTCCTCGCAATGTTTTACATTTCCACCTACACGTTGTGGGAGAGGAATAAAGCACAACAGCTGTTATTTGAGGAACAAAAAAATCATCTTGCGGAACAGATCAATATCGAGAATGAATTGCTCTTCACAAAACGAATCTATCATACGCATCATAAAGCGGAAAAGATCATGGGATTCATCAAAGAGGATCTCAGGGCGCTCACGCCAAAGAATATCGATGACATAAAAATGAGGATCAATAAATATGCAAACTTCATCGCCCGGGTGATTTATGACATGAAATGGTACGATCCTCCCATGCAGACGATCCGAAGTCATATCTTTAAAACGGATCTTAACAATGTTCTTTCATTCCTTATCACGCATGTTTTTAAGAGAATTTCGCTGGTGTCTGATGCCGTACGATTTGAGCTTGCATTGGATTCGAATGTTCCGACGGTCAACATCAATGAATTTGTGACGTGGGAAGTATTTGAACCGATCATTCAAAACAGTATCGACCATGCGGGGGATAAACCGCTGCTGATTACGATAGCCACGTCTTTCGACCTCCATACACAGCTGATTACGGTCACCATCACAGATAACGGCGGCGGCATTGAACCGTGGCTTTTGGAACACGATCATCGAGGCCGGAAAAAAATATTTCTTGAACATACGTCGACAAAAATAGTTGGCGGAAATAAGCATTCCGGCTATGGCTGTTATATAGCGTATGAAATCGCTACCCAACGGTGCGGTTGGAAACTCGATGCCCGCAACACCGATACACCCGGTGCTCAATTCATCTTCACGATTCCGAGGGGAACATCATGACGGCAGACCGGCGCATAGAGGTGTTGTTGATCGAAGACGAAGAATTTGATGTCCGCAGAGTAAATAACACTCTGAAACCGTTTGCGGAGCGGATCCATATCAATAAAGTGGTATCAAACGGCAGGGTGGCGATCGATCTCCTTCAGCATTCGAAGGAGACGTTCGACGTAATCATCATGGACTTTCAGATCGCCGGCGGTATCATGGGCGAAAATCTGATTCGTGAGATCAAAAAGATCGATCCGTCGCTGCAAATTATCGTCATTACGAAGATGACGGTGAATATTGCGGATTATCATTTCGCCGACAGTCTGATGAAAGCCGGAGCGTATTGGTACTGCACAAAGTATCCGGGTGACATTGAGGAATACATCTATCAGCCGACCGATTTTATTCTTTCCATCATTAATGCGTACAACAAGTCCCAATTAGAGAAAGAGCGCAGCAAAACGGCCAGAAAGCTTTTGCAGTCCGTTGAATCGTCATTATTTCAAAAACGAATCATCGGTCAATCGGCCGCTGCGGAGTTGCTGCGCAGCCAGATCGAAAAGTGCGCTGCGTCGGATGTCAGCGTGCTGATTTCCGGTTCGTCGGGAACCGGCAAAGAACTTGTGGCTCAAAACATTCACCTTAAAAGCAAACGACGGTTGGAAAATTTTGTCCCGATCAACTGCGGCAGCATTCCGTCGGATCTCGTCGAAAGCGAATTATTCGGCTACGAAAAAGGATCATTTACCGGCGCGACCGGAGCAAAACCGGGATTATTTGAAACGGCACATCACGGTACGGTATTTTTGGATGAAATAGGTGAATTGCCGTTGTCCGCTCAGGTGAAACTTCTTCGGGTCATTCAAGAAGGGGAGATCGAAAAGATCGGCAGGACTGAACCAATCCGCGTTGATGTACGGATCATTGCTGCATCCAATAAAAACTTGGAGAAGGAAGTGGAAGGGAAACAATTCCGCGAAGATCTTTTCTATCGGCTGAATGTCGTGCCGATTGTTGTTCCCCCGCTCAGGGAGAGAAAAGAAGATATTCCGCTGCTTATAAACCATTTTATGGAACTGTTCAGCATCGAAATGAGCAAAACCATCCCCGACATTACTCCGGATGCGATGACGCTTCTACAATCAGCGGCGTGGAAGGGAAACATCCGTGAACTGAAAAACGTCGTACAACGGTTGTTGTTCATCGGTGATCTTGTGATCAGCAAGGAAACCATCCAATTTGTTCTTGGGGAATCGGACTCGGGGAAACAAGTTTCTCCTTCTTCAATGCTGGATTTTTCATCGCTGCAGGAAATTCTTCCTCTGAAACAACTGGAACGTCTTGTTCGTCAAAAATATTTTTCTTTCGTTCGTTCGAATTCAACCTC
>CAZQSI010000058.1:13997-16436 GCA_964596155.1 uncultured Chitinophagaceae bacterium | reverse complement strand
AATGCTCTTGGTCAGGAAGTGGCAACGTTGGTGAACGAATCTTTAAAGGCCGGTGAATATCATCAAGTTACATTCAATGCACAACGCTTTGCCAGCGGAGTCTATTTTGCACGCCTGCAAAGCGGCGGTTCTGTGCTGTTGAAAAAGATGTTACTTTTGAAGTAAGGAATTTCACCTTCATCGCAAGTTACACGAAAACCCGGGCGGTGACTCCCCGGGTTTTTTATTTTCTGCCTAGGTAATGTCGAATCCGGTTTCGCAGGAGAGAATAATCAGGTTTGACCGGTGTGAATCCTGTATACTTCTGGGATTCCTTTATGGCACTCTGCAGATCAAACCGATTCTGATCGGTGGAGTAACATAATCCCCGCTCTTTCAACAATTCTGCAAGATATTCCTGTTCCGTTTGTCCCGGAGTCGGGATGAATATCGCTTTTATACCGAGAGCGGCAAAATCCATAATCGTGCTGTATCCTGACCGGCAGATGATTGTCTCCGACGAAGCGATCGCTTCCAACAAGGAGTCCGTGTTCATTGATGAGACGATACGGATATGCTGGCCGTATTGGACGGTCTCATTTCGTTCGGACATGCCGCGGACAATAAGGGAGGAGAGATTAGTTTCTTTCAATTGATCGAGAAGAATCTTTTCGAGCATTGTCCGCTGCGGTTCTGGGCCGGAAAGAATGACGAGCACATCATGCTTCTTTTCCGCCGGCGGCAGGATTTTCATTCTTGAGATCAATCCAATGTAATGAGAATTATTCGGCAGCGGGACATCATGCGTGAGCAGTCCGGAAAAATTTTCGTTTCCTTCAACATCCGGTATCCAGCACTCCGTGAACCTGTTCATCAGTTGTTTATGGACAAAGGCCACCAAACGCTCTCCCCAGCGTAAATGCGGCGGCAGGAGAAGCCGTATCTGATTCACAACGAAGATCGAAGGAACACTCTTCGAATAAACTCCGTGACGGCTGTCCGAAATGACAACATCAATTTCTTTTTCTGCTATGATCTTCTGCAGTTGATCATGTTCTTTCCGAAATCCTCTGAGGATGGAAAATAATTGCAGGATAATTCTGGATGCCAATCGTCCCTTCGCATCATATTCAACCTGAACCCCGGGAAATCGAACAAACTCAAGCGCTGGAAATTCTTTTTTTAGAAGTTCATACGGTCTGCCGTCTGCGCCTATAATGACTTTGGCACCCTCTTCGATAAGGATGTTAATGAGTTGGATGCATCTCGTGGCATGTCCCAAACCCCAATCGAGCGGAGCGATGAACACGCGCAGTTGACGTTTATTTTTAATTGTGTTGTTCAATTATATGTATCGTCAAAGATTTATCTGATTCACTGATGTTATTTCGAAAACGATCGGCCCAGTTTACGGTTCTTCCATTCATAACGATAAAAATATCCTGCCAGCACGGCAAGCAACGTGAATGGAATATGAATCACCGCAGCCGGAATAAAATACGGAAGAACATGTTGTAACCGAAATCGTGTCGTGTAGATGAATAGAATAATAAAATCCATTGCGGTTTTGACGCCCCACGCATAGACCGGAATCCATACATCATAAAGGAACGCAAAAGGGAGTAAGAAAATAATCATCAGATACATTATAAACGTACTGATCATAAACACCATCATCGTTAATCGGTACTCCGATGTTTGTGCGGACCACCGGGCGCGTTGATTCAAAAACTGACCCCAGGTCTGCACCGGCGATGTGGTGACGGTGCCGCGGGCTGTCGGCATGAATCGAGCCTTCCAGCTGCCGGTTCCTGATATCGTCTGAGCAAGGAATGAATCGTAGCCGGAATTGAAATGCTGAAAACGTGTAAATCCATCCACTTCTAAAAACGCTTTTCGGCGAAACGCCATATTGCAGCCGATTGCCGTATTGACATTACCGGAGCCGATGGAACCCGCACAAACGGCATTATGCGATATGAAATCAATATGCTGTATACCAAACAGCAGCGAATCCACATCTGTTCGGTTGAGATAGACAGCAGGACCGGTCACAACACCCGTTTCCGGAGTGAATTGTTCTGCCAATTCTTTTAGCCATGTCGGCGAGACGATACAATCGGCATCGGTGACGGCAATAATTTCTTGTGAAGTATTCTTAATGGCAAGGTCCAATGCATATATCTTTGGTGAAATGTTATGAGGACGATCGGTTGCGAGTAACATTGAGACCTGGTCAGGAAATCGGTCTGTGAAACGGCGTAAAATATCCAGCGTCTTGTCACTGGATTGGTCATCAATGAGCGTGATGTGGAATAAATTTATCGGATAGTCCAATGCGAGCAATGAGTTGAGACATGACTCTATTGTAGCTTCTTCGTTTCGAGCCGCGATCAGAATATCAAATGACGGTAATTGACTGTTAGCATCCGTGGGTAACCGGATGATCCCGACAGTCCA
>CAZQSI010000058.1:11758-13897 GCA_964596155.1 uncultured Chitinophagaceae bacterium | reverse complement strand
ATGACGGTAATTGACTGTTAGCATCCGTGGGTAACCGGATGATCCCGACAGTCCAGCGCAATATTTGCAGGGCGTACAATGCCGTTGTTGTGATCAATAGCCATTGTACGATGGTAAGAACTGGTTCAGGCATTAGATTTCGCTGGATTGATTCGCTATATAACGTGCATCATATTGCATTGTTGTTCTAATATATTACAATTTTTCCATTATCCGATATCGGTTTTACAAATAGTATCTCATGAGAAAGTTCTCATAAAATTCAAATCTCAGAGAGAAGAGTGTTGATCTTTTCTCAAATCAAATATATAAAAGAGTTGGAGTGAGGTTAGATTTTTCTAATCTTAGCGCTATTTTTTGAATTTCGTTAAATCCGTATACTATAGCAGATCGAATGGTTTCGATTCGGGGAAAAAATGACAACACTTCGATTACATATTGGTTTATTCGGGCTGCTGTTGATTTACGGAAATTCAACATTGTTCAGTCAGCAATTCAACCCGGTCGCCTGGCCTGCCGCCAATGAATGGCGGTATTATACAATTAAAGACAGTGTCTTTGCAGATCCTGCCGTACAAGATCCCTCAAACGGTGGAACTTCTCCGCAAAACTATGTGAATATCTCCTCGGGTAATCCGGATAAATCGAAACCCTCAATATATTTTTCCTTTTCTAACAATACAATGTTTGTACGGTTCCGGGTTGAATCGGATCCGAATGCATATACCGGCAACAATGCCAGTAATACCGATCCATGGAAGGCAGGTGCGTGGATCATGATGATGGATATTGACGGAGACGGCTGGAGAGATTATTCCGTCTATTTGAACGGCGATGGAGGTTCGCCGAGCACTCCCATTGATAGGATTCAAATAATTTATTCAAGACTGACCAACACACAATCCATTGTTCCGGGAACGGGAATTTATCTTCTTGGTGAGATTTACGGTTCCGAAAAATATACGAGCGGACCGTATAATAACAAAATGAAGCAGTTTAACGGCAGCGGCTCAGTTGTAGAACCTCCGAATTGGGGTATTTCAACGAAAGATTACGGTACGTCCCGGGTGAGCGAAGATGGAGATGGTCAGTACTTTATTGACTTCCAATTGCCGATATCAGCATTGGATGCTAGTGCATACAATGGACCGGTATTTACGACATCGACTGTTTTTACAGCTGTTTTCACCACTGCAAACAGCAACTCAAATCCATTTCAAAAAGATTATGCCTACATCGGAGCTTTTTGCCCGGACATGAACAAACCGTTCGCCAGCGGAGATCCGATTACACTGGATCCGGTTGCTTCGATTCCGAAAATCGTCGTCACCGAGGTGACCGCTGCATATTGTCCGACAGTGAATCTTTCAACAAAAGTGATCACCTCGCAGCGCCTCATCGACTGTTCCACCGTAGCAAGCAGTGTCGTCACGAATAGTTTTTATTATTGGTACGATCAAAACGCAAATAATCTGCCTGATGAAGCAGGGGGAACGTGGACGTTTATCAGCGCCGGAACTGCAACTACTTTGGGTACGTGGACGGCAACATGGAATTCATCGACGCTGCCGAAAGGAAAATATCTTATCAAGGTTATAGCGGAAGATCAGAATGGAAATACTGCTGATTCCTATCTTCAAACCGTCGCGCAATATCCAAATGTGTATGCAGTGATAAATAATGATTGCGGAATAATTCCCGCGGCGCTCGACAAAGTTGTGATCCCTTCCACAGTTCAGGCAAATCTGCCGGACGCTCAGAGGACGGTGACGTATACCATCTCGGTCACCAATCCCCAGTCCAATGCCATTACGCTGGACACGTTGACGGACATTCTTCCAGCTACATTCACGTATCTCAATGATACGACAGGAGGGACACTGACCCCGACGACGTCCCCTTCGGGAGGTTCCACCGGCACAGTGCTCTGGACGTTTAGTCCGGCGGTATCAATTGCAGCGGGAACCAGCAAGACGTTGAAATTTAATGTTCGTGCCGGAACAAGCGCGGGAACATACGCAAATTCAGTCACCGCGAGAGGGTCAACCTACTATACTTCGGCAAGCAGCGTGGCGCCTGTCACTGTAACGAATGCAGCAGCAACATTATCCAAAACCACGTCGGCAGTTGCGGGAGTGA
>CAZQSI010000058.1:0-11658 GCA_964596155.1 uncultured Chitinophagaceae bacterium | reverse complement strand
GTAACGAATGCAGCAGCAACATTATCCAAAACCACGTCGGCAGTTGCGGGAGTGAATCCGAATGATACAATCCGATATACATTGACATATACAAATACCGGATCGGTGACACTTGATAATGTGGTGGTGACCGATTCGCTCGTACAGGGATTCAGCAATAATGTGATTGTGTATAACGGCGGAACGTACGATTCGGCAACACGAAAGATCACGTGGAATGTCGGTTCGGTGAACAGCGGAGCAAGTGCGACAGTGGCGGTCCGGGTAAGAATTTCTCAGCCGTATAACGGAGCAAATCCGCTGCTCAATGTCGGCAAATTGACTTCAACAAGTCTCGTGAATCCGGTTGTCAGTGCAGCTGTATCAAACACTGTGCTCGGTCCTGTCTTATCGCTTTCCAAATCTGTCAGCCCGACTTCAACATATCCCGGCAATAATGTTTCTTACACCATCTTATACGGAAATGTCGGTACAGGAACGGCAAACAACGTCATACTTCGAGACACTCTTCCGGTTAATTTGACTTATATCAACGGAACAGGATCTCCCGTACCGGATAACATCACCACCCTGAGCAATCCGACACGCCAGGTGTTAACATGGAATCTTGGAACTATCGTTGCCGGCGGCGGAAATTTGAACAACACCATTACATTTCAGGCATCCGTCGTCAATCCATATCCGACTGTCGGTTCGGATCAGCCGTTGATCAATAAAGCGGTAATTCAATCAAATGAAACAAGTCCGTTCAGCGGTGACGCAACGCTGCTGATCACAGCCATTCCGAATGTCTCGATCACCAAGACTTCCAATCAGGCGGTGTACGCCACAAATGATACCGGTACATTCACCATTACTCTTTCCAATACGGGATATTATACGGCGACGCTTGATACGCTGGAAGATGTGCTGCCGAACAATTTTCAATACCGATGGACGAACGGAGGAACTTTATATTCTGCGGTAACGACTAAACCATCAACCGGCAGTACCGGAACAGTTCGATGGCTCTTCAGCCCTTCGGTGACCATCGCTCCGGGCGAGACAAAAACTCTTACGTTTAGAGTAAAGATGCCCATCGTCGGAGTGAATTATACAAATATCGCACGAGCGCGCGGAGTGCTTGTGAGTGCATTTCAAAGCATGATTTCGACCACGCTGCCGATCGGCATTGCTGAAAACGAAGAAGTAATGGTCAAATCCGTGGACAAAGCAACTGTATATGTCGGAGATACACTAATATATACATTGTACTACCTTAACAACTCCGGTTCTGCAAAAAGCAGAACAATGAAAGATACTCTTCCTTCATCGCTGAATTACATCGGATCAACTGCGACTGCAGGGACTGTATCCAACAGCGGCAACATCATTACGTGGAATCCGGGAAGTATTGCAAACGGCGGATCAGCGAGCTTAACAATTCGCACAATTGTGAATCAGGGCGGAGTTGTCATTCCTAACCGCGCAACGTTGAATACCACCACTCCCGTGACGACTACCAATACTGTTTCAACTACCTCATTGCTGTCGCCGAGCATTACACTAACAAAAAATGTCAACATCACCTCGGCGCCCGTTGGTACCGAATTAACCTATACAATAAATTATTCCAATGCTCCGGGAGTTTCCGCCTCAACTACGTCGGTTCTTACCGATACGATTCCCGCCAATCTTACCTATGTCATCGGGTCGGTCTCGGGCGGAGGTTCGTTTGTCGGATCTCCTGCACGCGTCGTCTGGAATTTGGGAACCATCAATGCCAATACCGGAGGCGCACTTTCCTTTAAAGCGACAATAAACGGAGGAACGCCGATCAGTACTGTCATCACGAATAAAGCTGTGTTCACGAATGCTGAAGGAACCGTAAAGAATGCGACGGCGTCGACGACCGTCAGCGCGATTCCGAACTTTACCTTTTCGAAATCAGTTGATAAAGTATCCGCCGGACCATCCGACACACTGATATATACGATTAAATATAAAAATGTCGGTTCCGCTCAGGCCACCAGTGTTACGGTGATTGACACAATTCCTGCAAATACCATTTTTATCAGCGCTTCGAACGGCGGCACAAATACGTCCGGTGTTGTGACATGGAATCTTCCGAACGTCGCCGTCAACGACTCCGGTCAGGTAACATTGACTGTGCGGCTTCCAAAACCGATGGTCTATAACAGTGTCGCACAAATTTCCAATAAAGCAACAATCACCGCATTCGGTATATCGGATAAAACATCTGCACCGGCATTAACCAATGTTATCTATCCGCAGTTGGCAGCAGTGAAATCGGTTGACAGCACTACGGCCTATGCATCGAGCATCATTACGTATTCGATCGTTGTGTCGAATGCCACTATTATCACGGCCTCCTCCACCATGTTGTTTGATTCAATCCCGGCCTGGACAACGTACGTGCCGAATTCAACCACGATCAACGGTGTTGTCCAATCCGATTCAAACGGTACAAGCAGGTTGGTGTATGGCTTATCAATTGGGAACGTTTCTTTTGATGCTTCAAAGACAGTATCGTTCAAGGTGCAGATTAACACTCCCATTTCGAACGGCAGGGTTATTCCGAATTCATCGCGCGTAACGACCGACAAATTGGTAAACCCTATTCAAGGGACAACTGTTTCAACCACAGTGATCTCCCTTCCGAATTTGACCATAAGAAAAAGCGCTGCTACCTCCGGAAATGCGCCTGGCGATACCATTACCTACTCTCTTGTTTATGGAAATACCGGATCGGATACCGCAACGTCGTTTTCCGTTATTGATACGGTTCCGGGGAATACGACCTATCTTGCCGGTTCGGTTACCGGAACAGGCGCGTCATTCAATACAAACAGAATTACTGTGACACGACCGACTTTGGCGGTATATGACACAGGTAATGTTGTGACATTCAAAGTACGTGTGAATTCGCCGCTTCCTGCTGGAAATACAATTATCCTCAATAAAGCGTATGCCGCCGCTTCGAACGCGACGACAGTCAGCGATACGGAGAGCGTTAACATTTATGCCAAACCAAACTACGCTTCCTCATCCAAAACTCACGTTGATGTGGATGGAGGATTTGCAGTTCCGGCTGATACAATTTACTATACAATAACAGTCCGAAATACAGGGACAGCGAATGCATCAACTGTTACTGTCACCGATACGGTTCCGCAGCACGTAACGATATTGACATCGACAATAAATCCCTCTGCATCGGTGTCGGGAAGAATAATTACATTCAATCCGTTCGCCGTGAATGTTGGGGACAGCGTTCAGCTGACGTACAACGTACAAATCGATTCAACAATTCCTAACCAGGTTGCAGCGATTAACAGAGCGTTCATTCGCGGCAATGGCGACAGCGTGGAAGTGACAGATTCATTTATGCCCGTCAACAGACCGCTCATGACAATGACCAAATCTGCAAATCGAACAACGGCAAAACCGGGGGATACGATTGTCTATTCAATTACCTATTCGAATATCGGGACTGCTCCGGCCACATTTGTCACCGTGACGGATGTTCAGCCGGACAATACGACGTACGTTCCGAACTCCGTTTCCATAAACAATAATCCGAAAACAGACACACCGGATGCGGATGAAGTGACGCTGTCCGGATTGATGGTGCAATTGAATATCGGTGTGGTTTCTCCGGGAGACTCCGGAACGATCACATTGAGAGTGAAAGTAAATTAGAGATTAACAATGGTGAATTTTTTTAATGAGGCGGGGATGCAGGCGGATGCAATTATTGGATTGAAGAATTAAAAGATAAACGACGGAGTGTATTATTGTGGAACAGCCGGCATGTTCATATTGAAGGGTGGAGATAACCGGAGAGATTACTTTTCAATAAGAACATGCCGGGTTGAATGTTGGTCTCTTTCTGAATTCATCATTGCCTTCACCCAGGAAGAGATGAATTCCTGAAAAGAGTTATCGCTGCGGAGACGTTGAATGATTGCTTTTTTCTTAACATCGTTCAAAGTTACAATCGTCCCGTTGTACCGCTGTTCGTCTCTGTTGATCTCTTTTTTGTTCATTGTATCCCCCAATAATATATGAACTATAATCTCCGACAGATGAATGACATTTGAATAATCATTCCGCCGGTCGAAACTTGACTAGACGATGTCGTCCATCATCGTTACCCCCCATTCCTGCACGAATTCCTTAAAAACATCGCTGTTATACACTTTTTCCATAATTCGTTTCTTTTCATCATCCTGTATAAAATGCTTTACAGGTGCGAAAACGAACTGGTGGGAGGGTGCGAATGTTGTGTTCATAACAAACTCCTTTCTATTATTGGTGGTAATACTCCTTATAACAAGCGGCCTGCCAAAATCCTTAATGTCGAATTTTGAAGATTTTGAGGAGAAATCATAAAAGTCCCATTGAAAATTCTACAAATTTCTACTGTCTTGAACCTTAAATTGCAATACATTGTTTGAGTATCATGTCAATAAACTGGAAAAAATATTCAATCGGGGAGTTTTTCAAACGGACTTTGGTCACGCCGTTGATCAATTTTTTAAAACAAGGACTTTCTCCCGAAAAGTTGGCACTTTGTGTTGCGCTGGGAGTTGTTCTTGGAATTTTCCCAATGCTCGGCTCAACGACACTTCTCTGCACCGGTGCAGCGCTGCTGCTTCGGCTCAACATGCCGGCGATCCAATTAATAAATTATTTCGCATATCCGGTGCAATTAATGCTGTTTATTCCATTTATCCGGGCAGGTGAGCTTTTGTTTAATCAACCGCCGATACCGCTTGATCTGGCTCTCATCTTTTCCATGCTGGAAACCGACATGCTCGGTGCAATTCAGTCCCTGTGGTGGACAAACTTCAGGGGAATGGTTGTCTGGGCAATGATAGCCGCTCCGCTTGGATTCGGAGTCTATTATCTTCTTGTTCCTCTGTTTATCAGACTTTCCCCTTCACGTTCGAAATAGTGTTTTCCGTCATTCCTTTCACTTTCTTTTTTTGTACATTCCAATCAATACTCACCTTCATCAACCCGGGTGCATGAAAAAACTATTTCCATTATTTTTACTTTCTTTGTCAATCATCGCATTGATTCTTTTTTCCATTCGCGAAGAGATTCCTGTCAAGACAAACAGAAAAGGATTAGCATCGTTTGATTGGTGGTACGATCAGCGGGCGCTGCCCGGCACCGTGATTCAACCCGACGGATTGGGAAAAGCATACCAATATACCCGCGAAACAATGATGGTGCTGAGAAAGGGAGCGAATGAAGATCCGTGGCAATCCATCGGTCCCGACAATATCGGCGGCAGAGTGCTTGCGTTGGCGATAGATCCCGACAGTTCCAATCTGATTTGGGCGGGAAGTGCGAGCGGAGGTTTGTGGCGATCCTCCACAGGAGGAGCAGGATCGAATGGATGGAAATATATACAGACCGGATTTAACCTGCTTTCCGTCAGTGCTATTGCATTCAATCCGCTGAATCCGAATGAAATCTATGTCGGATCAGGAGAGATCAGCGGTTATGAACTTGGGTTAGTCGGAACTCCCGGTGCCCGCACGACGTACGGACTGGGAATAATAAAATCGACTGACCGAGGAAATACCTGGAGTCCAACAGGATTAACATGGTTGTTTTCTCAAAACAGATCGGTACAAAAAATTGCCGTCAACCCGAAAAACCCGAAAACAATTTTTGCGGCAACTTCCGAAGGTACGTACCGGTCGCACAATTCCGGCGAAACGTTTCTTCGCGTTGACTCTACATTGATGGCAATGGACGTTGTCATTCATCCCGTTGATACATCAATCGTCATTATCGCCTGCGGACAAAGGAATACCGCTCCGAATCCCGGACTGTATCGTTCATCCAACGGCGGTTCCTCGTTTGTTAAACTTTCCGGAGGTCTTCCGGAGAATAACATCGGGAGAACATCGCTTGCCATAGCATTGTCGAATCCGAATATCATTGTTGCAAGCATTGCGAATGCAGTGAACCACAACACGCTTGGATTGTACCGCTCGAGCAATGCCGGAATTACATGGGAATTAATGGCGACAACAAATTATTTGAATGGTCAGGGGTGGTACAATAATATTGCCGCCATTCACCCTGCGAATTCTCAAATAGTCTTCGCTGCCGGTCTCGATGTGTATAAATCCGCCGCGGGCGGAAGTTCACTTGCACAGAAATCGTATTGGTATAAGGATAAAAAAGGTGTCATTCCTCCCGGTGGAGGGGAAGGAATCGACAATTCCTATGCTCATGCCGACCATCATGCCATCGTATTTGATCATGCTGATCCCTCCAGAATGTTCTTCGGAACCGATGGAGGAGTGTTTGAGTCAACGGACGGGGGTGAATCGTTTATCGGAAGAAACGGGGGATTTGTCACCACTCAATTTTATAACGGGTTTGCAAATGCACTTTCGGATTCCATGATCGCCCTCGGAGGATTGCAGGATAACGGCACGGTGAAATTTCAGGGTGGAGCGTCGTGGAATAAAGTGTACGGCGGAGACGGCGGATGGTGCGCCATCGATCCTGCGGATCCGAACGTGATGTATGAGGAATACGTCAACTTGTCGATTTCGAAAACCACAAATGGCGGAATGTCCTGGTCGAATATTTTCGCTCCCGCATCCACCGACACGGCAAACTTTATTGCTCCGTTTGTGCTTTCACCTTCCAACAATCAAGTGCTGTACGCCGGTGCGGAAAAGATTCATAAATCGACCGACGCCGGAGCAACATGGTTTGCAACAAACAACAATACAGCACTGAATTCAACCAGTGCGTCATGTCTGGCGGTGAGTTTTACAAGTTCCGATACCGTTATCGCTGCAACCGGCAGACGGCAGAATCCTCAATTCGAAATATTTTACACGACCAACGGTGGCGTTGTGTGGAGCAAATCCCTCTCACTGCTGCCGAAGCGATATCCAACGGATATCGCGTTCGATCCAAGCAACAGCGCGATTGCCTACGCAACATTTTCCGGTTATGGATCACCGCACGTTTACCGGTCAACAGACGCAGGAAAAACTTGGAGTAACATTACTTCGAATCTCCCTGATCTTCCGATGCAATCGATCTGCGTCGACCCGGAAAATCCGACGGATATTTATGTCGGAACGGATCTTGGTGTCTACCGTTCAACCAACACCGGTGCGCAGTGGGAACCGTGGTTTGAAGGAATGCCGCATGCAATGATTACCGATGTTTCGGTCTCCGTCAAGGACAGACGATTACGCGCATCGACATTCGGAAACGGGGTCTATCAGCGGAAGCTGCGGCCCAAACAAATACTTTCGATTGCCATGGATCGGGAGCAAATACCCGGGGAATTCAGACTTGAGCAGAATTATCCGAATCCGTTTAATCCCTTCACAGTGATTTCGTATCAAATTCCTCAACAGCGTCATGTGGAACTTGTCATTTATTCGATTGATGGAAAACGTGTTGCAACACTTGCCAATCATCTCCATGCGGAAGGGAATTACTCCGTTCGGTGGGATGCATCTTCATTGGGAAGCGGAATATATTTTGCTCAGCTCCGATCGGGTGACGTCGTGCGGGTTCAGAAAATGATGTTATTAAAATGATGCAGAACATATCGAAATCAACATTTCGGACCTGTATGAAACATACACAGCAAATTATTTGGTCTCTTTCCGCATCTATTATTTTCCTTGTGCTGTTATTTCTTGTTCAATCTCCCCGCCCTCCGGCGAAATTCTCCGGCGCGATGCAAGCGCTTCAATTCTGGAATGAACAGCGCGCATATCCGAATGGTCATATTGACGACAAACAATTTTATTCCGCTTTCACTGCACTTCAGTCTGAAAAAATCCTTCGTCGATCTTCGGTGATAGTTCCGGACCAATGGCGGCAGATCGGTCCGCACAATATCGGAGGACGAACGCTCGCGGTTGCAGTCAATCCTCAAAACACGAAGACGATCTTTGCCGGTTCAGCGAGCGGAGGATTGTGGAGAAGTTATAACGAGGGGAAGGGTGCTGCCGCATGGCATCCTGTGAAGACCGGTTTTCCGGTGCTTTCCGTCAGTTCCATTGCCATTGCTCCGAATGATTCGAATATCATGTTCATCGGCACTGGTGAAGTGTACAATCAATACAGTTCAATCGGCGGTTTGAGTATCAGGACGACACGGGGCAGTTACGGTATCGGACTCCTAAAAACCACCGACGGCGGAGTTTCCTGGAAATCATCGCTCGACTGGAAGTATGCAGAGATGCGCGGTGTGCAATCGGTGAAAATCCATCCGGTGTTTATCAATCATGTCTGGGCTGCGACGACGGAAGGGATATTTCATTCCGCCGATACCGGAACAACATGGAAGAATCTGTCCGACGTTCCGATGGGAACCGATCTTGTCCTCGATCCCCTCGACACCAACATCGTACTTGCCGCCCATGGGAATCTCGGAAGTGTCGGCGCAGGGATTTATCGGACACTCGACGGGGGCACGACATGGAACCAATCAACGGCCGGATTGCCGGTGAATTTCGGAGGCAAAATCGTTTTCGCACAATACCGGTCTTCCCCCAACGTCATCTATGCCAGCATCGGGAACGGAGCGGTGAGCGGAACATGGCTCTGCCGGTCAACAGATTATGGATTTTCGTGGTCGGTTGTTTCAACAAAAGATTATTCCACATACCAGGGATGGTACTCTCATTGTGTCGGGGTCAAACCGGATGATTCTTCGAAGATTATCTGCGGAGGGATCGATATTTGGAAATCGACAGACGGCGGATTGACGCTGACAAAACGATCGGATTGGTCCGCCTGGTATTTCGGTACACCGATGCCGGGGGAGCCGGAAGGTCCGCCGAATTATTCGCACGCCGATCATCATTCCATCACGTATCATCCGGAAAATTCGGAGATCATCTATTTTGGAACGGACGGAGGGATCTTCTGCTCCACCGATGGGGGAGAAACATTTGAAGGACGGAACGGAGGATATCAGACAACGCAATTCTACAACGGATTCAGTTCCGCGCGGCTTGATTCTCATCTGGCAATCGGCGGAATGCAGGATAATGCAACGGCGATATACGAAGGAGGAGTCGCATGGAGGAGAGTGATCGGCGGAGACGGAGTAATGACCGCCATGAGTCCCACCAGTCTTGATACGATGTACGGATCGTCGCAGAATTTGAATTTGTACCGTTCCTCGAACCGCTTCAAAACTTTTTCAAGCATGCCGGTCCCTTCCGGATCGGTGACAAATTTTGTCGGACCGTTTGCTTTATCGGAATCAAACCCGAGGATATTGTATGCGGGGCGGGATAAAGTGTATAAAACAACCAACAGCGGCGTTCAATGGACAGCCACAAACGGGAATCAATCGTTGGACGGGAATCCGGTGCTTGCCATTGCCGTTGCACCGACACATTCGGATACCGTGTACGCAACCACAACGCCGAGATCCTCACCGGCCAAAATGTTTCGGACAACAAACGGAGGATTGACCTGGACAAACATCACTGGTGTGTTGCCGGACCGGTATTTGGTCGACATTGCGGTCGATCCGACCGATGCATCCGTTGTCTATGTAACCGCCTCCGGATTCGGGACGCCGCATCTGTATACTACTACGAATGCAGGAATGACATGGAGCGATATCGGAAACGGACTACCGGATGTTCCGACATCGGCAGTCACCGTCGATCCGTACAACACCAATCATATTTATCTCGGCAATGATCTTGGTGTGTTTGTATCAACCAACAGAGGAAACTCATGGATACCCTTCTCGGAAGGACTGTTTGATGCGACAATGATCATGGACTTGAGTGTGTCGCGCATGAACCGATCGTTACGGGCGGTAACACACGGGAACGGAGTATTCGAAAGGAAATGGTTGGATGGTGTAACCGGAGTAAAACCGGAACCTGCAATTGCATTCAATTTTGAGCTTGAACAGAATTTTCCAAATCCGTTTAATCCCATGACAAAAATCCGATTTCACATAACGGAGAAAAATCATGTTTTGTTATCTATTTACGACATTGAAGGAAAGGAAACTGCTGTGTTAGTGAACGGGGAAAGGAACAAAGGGGTCTATTCGGTTGTCTGGGACGCATCCAAAGTTTCAAGCGGGATCTATTTTGCTCAATTAACAATCAATAATAAAACTCTCATAAAGAAAATGGTGCTACTAAAGTAATAGAGCGTTATATTACATTATTCAATCGCAGTTTTTCGTCTTTTTAAAGTTAAACTGTAGAATATACATCGTGCTGACCAGAAAATACCGGCTGTTCACAGGGTATTTTATTGGCATACTTCATGAAAGTTTTTCTTGCGCACGGTAACCAATAAAAAGTTTTTACCCGAAGATGAAACAGCTCTACTTGGTCTTGCAAATATTTTTGCTTGTTCCTCTGTCGTCCCAGGCGCAGGGAACGTATTATAACAGCATTGATACCGGCGCCGCCTCGTTTGTTACCGATTTACATAACCTGATCTATCCTCATACAAAAATTGCGTACAGCAATTACATCTCTACCAATATCAATAATTTTGCATCACGGGATACCACCGGCGGACAAAAGGTCGTTACCTGTGTGTATAGCGGCGAGAATTATGTTTATACGCCGCCGTTCACTTTTGCTACGTTCAGCCGGGAGCATACCTGGTGTCACAGCTGGATGCCGACCTATTATTCCGAAAGCGGTCCTGAATATTCCGATCAACATCATTTGTTCCCGACGAACCAAAACAATGCCAATGGCGTCCGTAGCAATCATCCGCTCGGCATTGTGACGACCGTAACTTCATCGTACCTTCTCGGAAAATACGGAAAGAATAGCAGCGGACAGAATGTGTATGAACCGAGAAATTCGCACAAGGGGGATGCTGCTCGCGCATTGTTGTATATGGCTCTCTGTTATAACGGCGAAGGAGGGAAAGATTGGACATTTAATTATCTGAACACCGTCACCCTCCCCGCGCTCAGCGAAGCACCGCAGGATGTTGATCTTCTTATTCAATGGCACAATGAAGATCCGCCCGATCAATGGGAGAGGGATAGAAACGAATATGTCTATTCAATTCAATTTAACCGGAATCCGTTCATCGATCATCCGGAGTATGTTGACAAAATCAATTTTAATTCGCTGACGCGGAAAAATTCGCCCGGATCCGGAACGGTACCGACCGGCAATATCAGTATTACTTCATTGACGTTTTCATATTCACAGAATTTTAACGCTTTGGAAAAATCAGGAACAAGCATTGCGTGGGTTGATACCAATACGATCGCCGGATGGTATTCGAACAAGGTATTATATTCTGCTGGAACAGGAACGTCAAACAGCGGTGCATTGTACAGCTTCGGTGCGACAGAAGCGATCGAACGGTCGTTAGGATCAGTAGCATCCGGCCCGACATCAAATATTTATTATGCTGTCCGGTTTATCAATAATTCCGGAGCGACAATAACGAGGATACCGATTCAATATGTGGGGAAACAATGGCGCAACGGCGGTAACACGGCAGCGCAATCCCTGACGTTTGACTATAAGATAAACGCTTCCTCAATAACGGACGGCTCAGGATGGATTGCAGTTCCTGCGCTTGATTTTACCAGTCCTGTTGCAACGGCAACGGCAAGCGCTCTTGACGGCAATG
>CAZQSI010000057.1:7913-16561 GCA_964596155.1 uncultured Chitinophagaceae bacterium | reverse complement strand
CCGCGTGCGTGGACTGTCATCAACCGCATAAAGCCCGGAAAGTATTTTATGACCAGGGAATGGCAAACAAAGATTGCATGACCTGCCATGAAAACAAGGATATCAAAGCGTCGAACGACGGACGGTCGCTGTTTGTTGATGTTGCTGAATACGCATCGTCGAAACATGGATCGAAAGTCGCCTGCAGTCAATGCCACAGCGAGGTTCAATCGTCCCACAAACGTCCGTGCGATGCCATCACAAAAAAAGTTGATTGTGCACAATGTCATACGGAAGTTGGGAATCAATATGCAATCAGTACGCACGGCAAATTGTTTGCCGCAAATGATAAAAATGCTCCGACCTGTAAGGAGTGTCATGGAACGCACGGTGTAAAGGGAAAGGCCGATCCGGCATCGCCTATTTTTTCAATTAATATTCCGACGTTGTGTGCCCGATGCCATCAGGAAGGGAAAAAAGCGGCTGTCCGGTATAAAGGAAGCGAACATGACATTATCAATCATTACACCGAAAGTATTCATGGAAAGGGATTGGCAAAAAGCGGTTTGACGGTAACGGCAAAATGTACGGACTGCCACACGTCGCACCGCGAATTACCGAAATCGGATACTGCTTCGAGCGTCAATCCTAAAAACATTACGGCAACATGCGGAACGTGTCACCACGGCATTGAAGAACAATTTTCAAAAAGCATTCACTCAAAGTTGGTTTCGACGTCAGACAAGCCGCTGCCGGTATGCAACGATTGTCATTCGGCTCATACAATCAACAGAACGGATGCGCAGGGATTTAAGTTGGGCGTGATGACCACGTGCGGAAAATGCCATGAAGATATTACCAAAACGTATTTTGATACCTATCACGGAAAAGTGTCCCAGCTTGGTTATACGAAGACGGCTAAATGTTACGACTGCCACGGAGCACACGACATCCTGCCCATATCGGATCCCAAATCGCATTTGAGCAGGGACAATGTTGTTCAGACATGCGGTAAATGTCATCCGGGATCCAATCGGAAGTTTGCGGGATATCTGACGCATGCCACTCATCACGATCCGGACAAATATCCGATCCTGTTTTATGTGTTCTGGGGTATGACCAGTCTGGTCATTTTGACATTCACGTTCAGCGGAATCCATACGCTGCTCTGGCTTCCCCGCGCCTGGGAGATGAGGAAAGTTCACCAACAAATTGAAAAAGAACATCAGGATGAACGACAATATCAGCGCTTTTCGCGGTTAAATAGAATTCTTCACATCGGCATGATCATCAGTTTCCTCTCGCTTGCGCTGACCGGAATGATGCTGAAGTTCTCGTACACCGGCTGGGCGGTGTTCATGGCAAAAATGTTCGGCGGATTTGAAGTTGCCGGAGTGATTCACAGAATGGCGGCAACATTAATGGTGGTTGTGTTCGTAACGCATATTGTTGATCTGTTCCGGAGAAAGAAGAAAGAATTCGGAACATGGAGAAAGATGTTGCTGGATGCACAGCATACCATGCTGCCGACAAAAAAAGATTTGAGCGATGTGATCGGTTCGATTAAGTGGTTTGTCGGAAAAGGACCCCGGCCGCAATACGGACGATGGACCTATTGGGAAAAATTCGACTACTTCGCAGTATTTTGGGGGATGATCGTCATCGGATTCACCGGATTAATGCTCTGGTTCCCTGAACTGTTTACTTTGGTTTTCCCCGGGTGGGTCATAAACGTTGCTACTATAATACACAGCGATGAAGCGCTGCTTGCAACCGGATTTATTTTTACCGTTCATTTCTTTAACACACATTTACGTCCTGAAAAATTCCCGATGGATCTTGTCGTTTTTACCGGCAGAATGTCCATTGAAGAATTAAAACGGGACAAACCGGCAGAATATGAAGCACTCGTAAAATCGGGGGAACTGGACAACTATCTGGTTGAACCGTATCCGCCGATCGTTCTGCGAGCAATCAAAATATTCGGATGGGCGGCTGTAACCATCGGATTCAGCGTTGTTATCTGGATTATCGTTGCCATGTTGTTTCATTATCGATAACTCTTCATTTATATAAACAGAAAAGGATCAACAGTGTTTAAAAGAATTTTCCCTTCAACATTTTTTAATACAATCAGTTTGATCGGTGCAACGATCGCGACGGTGAGCCTTGGTTTAATATTCTTTCTTTTTACGCTTGAATATTTTAGTTCCGATTCAAAACCATACATGGGTATCATCACCTTTATCATCCTTCCAAGTGTGCTCGTTTTTGGTACTACATTGGTTATGATCGGAATGATCAAAGAACGGCGACGCAGAATACGGACAGGTGATGTTGAGACTCATCTTCCCTCAGTGGATTTTAACAATCCTATTCACAGGCGGAATTTTTTCTTTATCTCATTCGTTTCAGTGGGAATTATTCTTAGTGCTGGCTTTGCAAGTTATCAGTCGTATGAATACACGGAATCTGATCAATTTTGCGGAACAACATGCCACACGGTGATGGAGCCCGAATATACTGCATACCAATATTCTCCCCATGCGAAGGTAGGCTGCGTTCAATGTCATATAGGATCCGGTGCAAGTTATTTTGTAAAGTCTAAGTTATCCGGCAGCTATCAGGTGTATTCCGTCGCGTTTGATAAATATCCGAGACCGGTTCCTACGCCGATTCATAATTTACGACCGGCACAGGAAACGTGTGAACAATGTCATTGGCCGAAACATTTTTTCAGTGAAAAACTTCACAAAATATCTTATTACCTCTCTGATCAAAAAAACACTAAATGGGATATCGAATTACTGATGAAAATCGGCGGAGGAAATATTGAGGCTGGTCCGACTTCAGGAATTCATTGGCATATGAACATTGGACATGAAATCACGTATGCGACTCTTGATTCTTCTCGGCAGACCATTCCTTGGATGCGTGTAAAGGATTTAGAGACCGGCATGGAAAAAGTTTATGAAAGTGTAGATGAACAATTGACGGACAATGACATCAAGGCGAATCTGCGGAAAATGGATTGTATTGATTGTCATAATCGGCCGTCTCATATTTATCGTCCGCCGGCGAGATCGGTCAACACCGCGATGTCTGTCGGTTGGATTGATCAGTCGTTGCCAGACATTAAGTCGCTTGCGGTTGCTGTGCTTGACTTCCCCTATACAACACGCGAAAAGGGGATGGACAGCATTCGCTCAAGAGTAGAGGAATATTACCTGACAAAATATCCGGCAGTTTTACAGGAAAAAAAAGAATCAATAGAAAAAACGATCAAAGAAATTCAAAAAATTTATTCCCGCAACTACTTTCCGGATATGAAAGTGTCATGGAAAAAATATCCTGATAATATCGGTCATTTGTATAATCCCGGTTGTTTCCGATGCCATGACGGTAAACATCAAACTGCCGACGGGGAAGTGCTTTCAAGGGATTGCAATATTTGTCACACCATTCTTGCACAAAAATACGAAAAAGAAAAACTCCGTATTTCATTGGGTGGCATCGAATATCAGCACCCCGTAGACATCGGAGATGCATGGAAAGAAATGAATTGCAACGAATGTCACAACCCAAAATAATAAGGAGCATAAAATGGTTGAAGAATCCAAACCGGTAACCGAAGAAGGTAAACGGGATTTTCTTAAAATGTTTCTTTACGGCAGTGTTGCGGCGTGGTTGGGGGCCGTTATTTATCCTGTAATATCGTATTTAAAACCGCCAAAACAAGCGGAAGTTGTGGTGAAAAGCGTGAAAGCCGGAAAAATCGCAGATTTTGTCAAGGACAGCGGTACCATTGTTAAGTTTGGAACAAAACCTGTCCTGCTTGTCAGGGATGCGAAGGGTGATTTCAAAGCCTTCTCTGCAACATGCACTCACCTTGATTGCACGGTTCAATACCGGAACGATTTTGGACTGATCTGGTGTGCCTGTCACAATGGAAAATATGATTTAAATGGAAATGTTGTTTCCGGTCCGCCGCCGCGGCCTCTTGATGCATTTGATGTTGCCGTACAAGGTGATGATGTTATTGTCTATCAATCCTGATAACAAGGAGATCGGAAATGAGTAAACTGACTTCTAAAATGTATCTATGGGCTGACGAACGGTTTCATCTTGCGCAGGTGATTGAGTTTTTAAATAAGAAATATGTTCCTGTTCATCGGCATTCCGTTTGGTATTATTTCGGCGGTGTTTCATTGTTTCTCTTTATTGTACAAGTCGTCTCCGGAATTCTTCTATTGATGTATTACAAAGGGGGGGAAGACCAGGCGTTCGAAAGCATTCAATTCATCATGTCTAAAGTGCAGTTTGGTTGGCTCATTCGATCCATTCACAGCTGGGCAGCAAATTTATTTGTACTCGCTGCAATGATTCACATGTTCAGTGTCTTTTTTGAACGTGCGTACCGAAAGCCGAGAGAATTGACGTGGTTTACCGGCATGCTGATGTTCTTTCTTGCGCTGGCATTTGGTTTCAGCGGTTATCTATTGCCATGGAATGAACTTGCGTATTTTGCTACAAAAGTTGGGACAGATATTGCCGGGGTTCTGCCGATCGTCGGCAAACCGATACTTGAATTTCTGAGAGGCGGAGAAGACGTAACAGGAGCTACACTATCTCGGTTCTTCGGACTTCATGTAGCAATATTGCCGGCTGTCTTTACCGTCCTTTTGGGTTTTCATCTTTTGTTTGTTCAAATCCAGGGAATGAGCACTCCAATGCATATGCAGCATTTGAAAGAGGATGAAATCAAAAAAATGCCGTTCTTTCCGAATTTTGTGCTGCGTGATCTTTTGCTATGGCTGATTGTTCTCAATATTTTGGCAATTCTTGCAGTCTATTTTCCCTGGGAACTCGGCAGCAAAGCGGATCCATTTGCACCGGCACCTGCCGGTATCCAACCGGAATGGTATTTCCTGTTCATGTTCCAAGCTTTGAAAATGATACCGTCACACGTATTTTTTATTGAAGGTGAATTGTTCGGCATATTGATGTTTGGTATTGGCGGACTTCTGTGGACACTGGTGCCGTTATGGGACCGGGAAAGTTCTCAAGGTAGGGAAAATCGTAAAGTAACATATTTTGGAATTTTTGTAATACTCTTCATCATCATCCTCACAATCATCGGATGGCTAGAATGACTATATTTAAGAATATATTGATGAGCATCTGCACAATTGGATTGCTGACCTGTGTTGTTCGTGCCGATGATCAATGCTATGTCTGTCATTCGTCTTTGGATGACAGCCCGTCAAAAAAATATTCACGCGACATCCATTTCACCAAAGGGATTTCATGTGCCGCCTGTCATGGTGGAAATTCCGCCTCCGATGACATGGACATCGCCATGAGTAAAAAAGCCGGCTACAAAGGCGTCCCGAAAGGAGATGACATTTCAAAAACATGTGCACAATGTCATAGTTCTTCGGAAACAATGAAAAAATTTGGTTCCAAGTTACCGACGAATCAGTTGAGCGAATTGCAGACGAGCGTCCATGCGAAGTTGTCGTTTACCGGCAAAGAGAATATCGCTCAATGCACCACCTGCCATGGCGCTCATGGCATTGTAAGTGTAAAAAATTCGTCGTCTCCAGTTCACCCGTCAAAAGTCACTGCGTTATGTTCTTCGTGTCATTCCGATGCAAATTTTATGAAGATGTATAATCCATCGCTGCCGGTTGATCAGCTGCAAAAATATCGCACAAGCGTTCATGGTAAGAAACACGAAAAAGGGGACATCAAGGTGGCAGAGTGTGCAAGCTGTCACGGAAGTCATGCCATTCGTTCCGTCAATGACACGCGCTCGACGATTTATCCTTCAAACATTCCCGCTACCTGCGGTAAATGTCACAGCGATAAAGAATACATGAAGGAATATAAAATTCCTGTGAATCAACTTGAAAAGTATCAAAAAAGTGTTCACGGTCAGGCACTTCTAGTGAAACACGATCTGTCGGCCCCGGCTTGCAACGATTGTCACGGCAATCATGGCGCAACGCCTCCGGGAGTGCAGTCGATATCGAAAGTGTGCGGTACTTGTCATGCGCTGAATGCAGATTTGTTTTCTTCCAGCCCTCACAAAAAAGCATTCGACGAAAAAAATCTGCCGGAATGCGAAACCTGTCATGGCAATCATGAAATTCTTCACGCCACCGACGAGTTACTGGGAACGTCAGAAAAGGCTGTATGTGTGAAATGCCATTCACCATCCAAAAATCAGGAGGGATACAGAATAGCAGGAATCATGCGAATGCTGATCGACAGTCTCCACGATCAGCGAAAAACGGCAGAAGCGCTAATCAACGATGCGGAACAAAAGGGAATGGAAGTCGCCGAAGCAAAATTCAAACTTCGGGAAGCGCATCAGGCAAGCCTTCAGTCCAGAACGATTGTTCATGCATTCAATGAAGAGAAGTTTCGGGAAGTCGTTTCCGGCGGAATCGGTGTCTCACAATTTGTCCAGCAGGAAGCACAGCAATCCATCGACGATTATTTTTTCCGGCGTAAAGGTCTCGGGGTATCGACCTTAATTATCACAATGCTTGCAATATCGCTCTTTCTCTATATTCGAAAAATCGAATCAAAAAAATAGGGATGAAATCAACATAATTTCTAAGTAAGAACAGATCATTTTGTCCTGTTGCTTCTTATGTTTGCAAATAGCTGTGAGTGCCTTTTCGCAATCGTAAGAAGAGTAAAAATATTGATGCAATATTCAACAGTTTTGGCTATTATTATTCGGCATATATTTTGCCGCACAAATAGCAGTTTGATCTACGCTTTATCAACTTTCACTTCAAAGGAGACCTGACATGAAACGAATTGGACTGCTGCTGATTATGCTGATCTTTGCTTTACCGCTTCTGGCGCAAAATAAATTTGTTGGAGTAAATACATGTGCGTGTCACAACCTGCCAAAGCAGGGAAAACAAGTTGAAGTGTGGAAGAAATCAAAACATGCCGAAGCATTTGAACTATTGAAATCCGACAAGGCAAAGGAATTTGCCGATGCAAAAAAAATCGCCGGCGCACCGAGCGAAGCAAAAGAGTGTCTGGAATGCCACACGACCGGTTACGGCCAGCCTCAGGAGAAATCATTTAAAGCGGAAATGGGTGTTCAGTGTGAAGCGTGCCATGGAGCAGCATCCGGGTACAAAGCAATTCACAACAAGCCGGAAAACAAAGAGAAAGCTGTTGCTGCCGGTTTGATTCTAAACGGCGGTGAAAAACTTTGTGCATCCTGTCACAACCCGAAAATGCATCCCATGAAGGAATTTGATTTTAAGAAGGCATGGGAAGAGATTAAACATCCTGCACCGAAAGGATAATCATGATACGTTCGGTTTTCTTCAGTGTCGTTCTGCTTGTAATTTCCGTTCAGGCACAAATGACGACAGGTCGCCTGACAACGTCGATGTATGCGTTTGAAGGTCGGGATACAGCTTTGGCAAAAGCGCTCTACCTGAGGGCGTATGAAAATGTGTATTTAAACGTTGCCACTGAAGATTATTCGTTCAACATGAACGCCATGGTTTCGAACGATTTCGGATCGGCGATCGAAACCGATCCGGAACTTCGAGTAAACTCTTTCTTGTTGAAGGTCAAGAATATTGGCGGTCTGGCAGATATCACCGCCGGCCGCCAATTTGTGTTTGCAGGAGCAGGCAGCGGACAGATCGACGGAGTGCAGGGAACCGCAAGATTCTTCGACCGGATACTGGTCGTTACCGGATACGGCGGGGCGAACGTCATTCAGACCCGCGACATACGAAAAAATTACATCGGCACGAACGGATTGTACGGCGGACAGATTGTTTATGCACCGCTGGAAGAGGGAACAATCGGTGTCAGTTACATGAATAAACGTTGGGAACGAAAGCCGTACTCGGCTCTGCGTTTGGATTCGTTATTCAATCCCTATACGATTGTTGTGAACAGCCGCCCTAATGAGGAAGAACTGGCATCACTCGATTTGGATTACCGGTATAATAGCGCACTCACCCTTCAAGCAAAAACGGATTACGATTTTTATTCAGAATCAATTTCGCGGATCCACACATTTGCACGGGTCGGCATTTTGAATGACTTGAATGTCACCGGCGAATATATTTTCCGCGAACCGCGCATTGCCTACAATTCAATCTTTTCAATTTTTAACGTCAATAGCACCAAAGAGATAGAGGGCGGACTGGAGTATCGTCCGGGTCCGAAATCATTCTTCTATGCTCGATTTGCCAATGTAGAGTATGTGGACGAAAACAGCCAGCGGCTTGTCGTGGGAGGAGCGTATGATTTTCTCTCCGCAGTCTATACACAAAACTTCGGCTATGCAGGCGAATTGAATGGTATCACGCTGCAGGCGGTCTATCCGATGATGGATCGAATGATTACTCCGATGTGCGCCGTCGGCTATGCCACATACAAGCATGCAAAATCGAATCCTGCAAGCGAAGTGGTCAACGCTTCGGTCGGAGCCGTCTATCGGCCGATACAAATGCTGTCGACAGATATTCAGCTGCAATGGATGAGCAATCCTCAATATAAAAGCGATATGCGTCTATTCTTGAAAGTTAACTATTGGTTTAACGAACGGTTGAATTGGCTATGATGAGAAAAAAATTGATATTGGCGTCGCTGGCAGCCGTTGCACTTGCCGT
>CAZQSI010000057.1:0-7813 GCA_964596155.1 uncultured Chitinophagaceae bacterium | reverse complement strand
CGGGAAGTCATCTTCGATCACCAGATGCATGTCACCAATCAAAAAATGGATTGCAAAACATGTCACGAAGGAATTGAAAAAACGGATTTTGCCGGTGCAGCCCATCTCCCCTCAATGGCAACATGCAACACATGTCACAATAATGTAAAAGCTTCGAACCAGTGTGAAGCATGCCACACAAATCTTGCTTCATTGCTCCCCGCGTCGCACATGGCAGCAAATTTCGACAGAGATCACGCAAGGATTATGAACGGCCGGTCGTTTGATGCCAATTGCCAAAGTTGTCATACGGAGTCGTCCTGCATGGAATGTCATGACGGCAGCAATCTTACAAAATTGTCGAAGTTTGAAAAAGTCGGCACCATGTCTCCCCGGAAATTCGGAAATGACCGTCCTGCGGCTCTTGCCGTTCAAAATGTTCATGATATCAACTATAAATTTACGCACGGCATCGATGCAAAAGGGAAAGCGGCTGACTGTCAGACCTGCCATCGGCAGCAGACATTCTGCGCCGACTGTCATATGACCGGTAGCGTTGCTCTCGGCGGAGCAATGCCGACAAGCCATGAACAATTCGGCTTTACCACGCTCGGAGTCGGTTCAGGCGGCGGAACTCATGCTCAGTTGGCAAAACGCGATATCCAGCGCTGCGCCGCTTGTCATGATGTGGAAGGAAGCGATCCTACATGCATTACCTGCCATGTGGACGGTGACGGCGTTAAAGGAACAAATCCCAAAACGCATCAATTTGGATTTATGAAAAATGTTAACGGCGAATGGCACACCGATGCTGGGGCAAATTGTTTTGTCTGTCACTCGGATCATAACGCACGCCCCACCGGAAAAGCCGGTCAAAACTTCTGCGGTTATTGTCATGGAGCGAAAGTCCAATGAAAATTTTGATCAACATATCTCTCTTTGGTTTCATTGTGCTGGCAGGATGCAGCGAACGAAAATCCGATACGCCGATCGCTCAGACTCCCGTTTCAATACATGAAGCTGGATTTACGGATCCGTCATCAGCCAATTTTCACGCGAAGTACATCCGGTCAAAAAATTTCGATTTGCAATTGTGCCAGACGTGCCACGGTTCGGATTATTCCGGCGGGACAACCGGTCAATCATGTAATACCTGTCATTCGAAACCAGGCGGACCGGAGAATTGCACTGTCTGCCACGGCAGCGTTAACGCTGCACCACCGAAAGATCTGGCGGATAATGTTTCTCCGACTGCCCGTGCAGTCGGGGCACATCAAAAACATCTTTTAGGCGGCATCATTGGCGCTCCAGTTGCGTGTTCCGAATGCCATCGTGTCCCGCAATCGTTGACAGACGCCGGCCACATTGACGGTACCGAACATGCCGAAGTCCGGTTTGATTCCACGTCGCAAAAATATCGATCCGGAGCTCAGTATGTTGCATCAAATGTTTCCTGTGCCAACACATATTGTCACGGCAACTTCAACGGCGGGAATAGTGCAAACACGATGCTGTGGAACGATGTTTCGGCGAACGCTACACAGTGCGGTACCTGTCATGGCGACGTCACCAAATCGACACTGAAGGAAAAAGCATTTCCGGTTTCGGGGCATACCGCTGCCGGTATTACATCGGATTGCTCCACTTGTCATGGATCTGTCGTTGATCAAAATTTGTCGTTCAGGGATGTTACCCGCCACATCAACGGAAAGATTGATTAACCATATTGAGTTAAAAAATTTTATTAGAAAAAAAATCACGCAGTAATGCGTGATTTTTTTTTTCCTCTTTTGGGAAGGAATGTCAAGGTTAAAATTTGAAGAAAAAGGGCAAAAAAATCCCAAAAATTGAAATGATAATAAATTATGTCCCAAATTTAAGAATTGTTTTCAATTAATTACCCTTATGGACTAAAAAGACTATGAATAACGGCACAATTATTGAATAAAACATTGCAGTGAATATTCAAGTGTTGATTTATCTTACAGTGATAAATCAATTTCCACTCATCTCGATCAATTACTTCATTAATGAAAGGAGCGTTAAGACAGTGAAAAAACTATTAACTGTTCTGACCGCAACAGCACTACTGGGCTTGATCGCCTGTGAGGGACCTGCAGGACCCGCAGGCAAGGATGGCGCAGCGGGACCGGCTGGTAAGGATGCCGGTTTCATTTATTTCGACGGATTCAAACCCGATCTCAAATGCGCAACATGTCACACTCCCGGAATTGATACGGCATTTTATGTAGCAGGGCGTGCTGCGGAATGGGCAAATTCTAAACATGCCATTGGGGGTGATGTTGACCGCAATTCATCTTCATGCGCACGTTGTCATACAACCGAGGGTATGCAGGAGTACGTAGCCGGAATGCCTGCGCGAGAAATTCTCCATCCGAGTGCACCGGGATGTTTTGCATGTCATTCACCTCACAGCACCGGCGATTTTACACTTCGCGTGACTGGTCCAGTGACAATGTTGTCCGGCATCGATGGAGTGCCGGATTATTCGTACACTACGACACACAAATCGACAAATATGTGCATCACTTGTCATCAGCCGCGTGCAATGAATCCGATGGCACCTGCATATACGAAGACAGCTGCCACAGATTCCATTGTTCTTACATCGTCACGCTGGTATAACCATTACGGAATTCAGGGACCAATGCTGATCGGAAAAGGCGGTTATGAATTTGCCGGCGCTTCCTTCCCCAGTTCCTACCACAAAACACTTGCAACTTCAGGTTCGCTGGAATGTTCGACCTGTCATATGCAGGAACCGGTCGGAGGCGGTGCGACAAAAGCAGGCGGTCATACAATGAAGTTCGAATATGATTACCATGGGACGGGAAGGGTAATAACCACTGCATGTCAGAAATGCCACTCGGACATCACCTCAAGCACTATGAGCAGAGCTGATTTTGATGATTACCGGAAATCAAGCGGGGTCTCGCGTCACGACATTGCCATTCGCATTGACAGTCTGAAGAATATGCTGATCGCAAAAGGTTGGCTGAATCCTGCAAGCGGATTGGTGAACGCAAGTTCAAGCAAACCTCTCGTTATTAAACCGGCGTATAAAGCAGGCGCATTATATAATTTCTTCTTTGTGGAGCATGATTTGAGTGAAGGAATTCATAATTCAAAATATGCCAAAGCATTGCTTGATGAATCAATCAAGGTTATGAATCTTCCATAACAACAATCAATTCTCATATACTTTTTTCAACAAAGCCGTTCCGCACATTGCGGAACGGCATAATTAATAAATTCCGATTTGTTTGTCCTATATAATAACCTACAAAAGGGTCGCATTTTGAATCGCGCTCACCTCAATATTCCTCTCAACTGTGCAAATTTTTTATTGAATATAATGGCAGTTTTGAGAATTTCATAATTTTAATTGCTTATTTTTATCAAATTTCAGCACTTTATTTCGGCACAACAATTGAAGTATGAATGACAGATTAACGTAAGTTTTTGAGAGGAATTGGAGCGTTACAAAAACATTAATCCACGTTTCATTGAACTATTAACTGCAACAACAAAAAAGGGAAACTCCCGTGAAAAAACTCTTAATTGCAATATCCGCCTTGGCCTTATTTGGGCTGATGGCCTGCGAAGGTCCTGCAGGACCGGCAGGAAAAGATGGTGCAGCAGGTGCTCAAGGTCCGGCAGGCCAAAATGCCGGTTTTGTCTACTTTGACGGTTTCAAAGCAGATTTGAAATGCGCAACGTGCCACACCCCGGACAGCGACACGGCAAAATTTGTTAATGCCCGCAGAATAGAATATGAATCATCCGGTCATATGGAAGGCACCGCATGGGCACGCGGACTCAACAGCACATCTTGCGCTGCATGCCATATCACCGAAGGACATTTGGAAAGTGCACGTGGTGACTATGCAACGATGGCAACAAAATCATATCCCAACGGAACAAAACCGGGATGCTTTACCTGCCATTCGCCGCACGCAAAAGGTGATTTCACAATGCGCAAAACAACCGCGATCAACATTAAATCGTTCGTCGTCGGTGCACCCGATATTTCGTTCAACGTCGGAACATCGAACGCTTGCGTCACATGCCACAGAACTCGCGAAACAAGTCCGATGTCAGTCATTCCGGATCCGACCAAAACAGCTGCAACGGATTCGATCGTAATTACAAGTTCCAGATTCTATCCGCATTATGGAGTACAAGGGCAAATTCTTGTTGGCAAAGGCGGTTTTGAGTTTGCAGGATATTCATATCCTTCCTCATACCACACTCAATTGGCAAATGCAAAAAACATTCAATGCCAAGATTGCCATATGGCAACACCTTCGGTTGTCGTTGAAGGGAAAACTGTTGCCGGAGGACATAGCTTCAGAATTGGCTATAAAACATCCTCAACCGATACAATCGGCAGTGTGAATGTAGCCGGTTGCCGTGCATCAGGTTGCCATACAGATGTAACATCCAATACGATGACCAAAACTGCATTCAAAGCATACCGCTCTGCACAGAAAGATGTCGCAGTGGGTATGGATACACTTCGGGCGTTATTGGTTGCTAAAGGATGGCTTAATCCCGCAACGGATCTTGCCAACGCATCAACATCGAAACCGTTGGTGATCAAGCCCGCATACCGTGCAGGAGCATTGTTCAACTACTTCTTCCTCGAACATGAAGGAAGTCATGGTATTCACAATACGAAATATGCTAAAGCTTTATTAGATGCTTCGATTGCCGAGTTGAAAAAATAATAATCGGATTTTTCTAAATATTTTTTTGACTGATCTCTGTAAAAACCATCCCGCAGTGTGCGGGATGGTTTTTTTTTGCCCGGGAACTTTATTTTTGGATACCGTGAAATTATTTCCTATCATTTCATTGTCATCTTTCCTTTCCCGGCATGAGAATTATCGGTTTTTTGTTGACGCTGTTTCTTCAACTGACAACTGCACAACAGTTGACGGTGTCAATTATTGTCGAGCCTCAGATGTCCGCAAGAGATTCCGTCGACAATATTTTTATTGCCGGCAATTCACCGGAGACCGGAAACTGGAATCCGTCGGCCGTTGCGTTGAAGAGAATATCGGATTCAGTCTGGCGATTTGATGCGGTTGCGGAGAGCGGAAAGGTGATGGTATTTAAGATCACTGCAGGATCGTGGGAAACAGAAGCAATGTATGACAGCGGACATGTTCCGCCCAATACAATCGTCACCGTAACGAAAGATACCACCGTGATACTTCGGCCTTTATTTTGGAAACGTTATTTACTCCCGCGAAAACCGGAATCGAAGATTCGCGGAACTGCACTCTATCACAGACAATTATCCGGCGAAGGATTGAATCACAAACGTGATGTCATCGTCTGGCTGCCGCCTACCTATGAAAAAAACATAAAGAAACATTACCCGGTGCTCTATATGCACGACGGCCAGAATGTGTTTGACCCGTCCACCGCCTTCACCGGCTATGACTGGAGAGTGGATGAGGTTGCGGACAGTTTGATAAAATTGAAGAAAATTGAAGAAATCATCATTGTTGGCATCTATAATTCACCGGACCGTCTCCCGGAATATTCGGATTCGCCCCTTGGCAGCGCCTTCAGAAAATTCGTCATCGAAACAGTCAAGCCGCTGATTGACTCAACCTATCGGACGAAACCGGGACGTGAACATACCGGCATCATCGGCTCTTCGCTCGGCGGACTTTCTGCCATGCTGTTTGTTTGGAATCATTCCGATGTTTTCGGCATGGCGGGATGCATGTCCACATCCTTTTGGTATGATGATGAAAAGACGCTCATTGATATTCGTGAGTATAAGGGTGCGAAGAAACCGGTAAAAATTTATCTGGATTGCGGCGGACGCGAAAAAGAACTGATCAGCGGTTATAAACGGATGGTTGAGATTTTGAAATCGAAAGGATTTACGAAGGGAAAAGATCTTGAATACACTCTCGATTCAAAAGGGACGCACAATGAATATTACTGGGCGAAAAGAGTCTGGAAACCGCTGGTGTTTATGTTCGGGAAAAAATAAACGGTAAAGAAAATTTTTCGGGGGATGAAGCAGGAAAACCTCTATCATTCACCGGGACAGAGTATCCGCTGATTCAAAATCCTTTCTTCACACCTTTCAGCTTTTTGTTCTTCGCCGTCGATTCGCGGTTCAGCGATTTCTTATAGGCGATCATCTTTTTGACTAATTGTGGATTGCTGATTCCAAGCATTTGCACTGCAAGAAGTCCCGCATTTTTTCCGCCGCCGACTGCGACCGCAGCAACAGGAACGCCGCTCGGCATCTGTGCAATGGAAAGAAGCGAATCCAATCCATCCATCGATGCAGTCCGTATCGGCACTCCGATGACCGGCAGGGGAGAATGGGAAGCGGACATGCCGGGAAGATGCGCCGCACCGCCGGCACCTGCGATGATAATTTTAATTCCTCTCCGCGCTGCCGTGGAAGCATACCTTGCCATGATGTTTGGAGTTCTATGAGCTGAGGTGATCTTCATCTCGTACGGAACGCCGAAACGATCGAGGATGTCCGCCGCATCCTGCATCGTTGCGAGATCCGAATCACTTCCCATGATAATTCCGACAAGAGGTTTTTTCATAATTCATTCCGGATGCCGGCGTCTAACATCACCGGTGTCGCATTAAAGGTGAATGGTTTCTTCAAGTGCTGTCGCTTCTTTCAGCATGGCTTTCAGATTGTCACCGACAATCGTGAAATGTCCCATTTTTCTTCCGACCCGCGAACTTTCTTTTCCATAGATGTGGAGATGCACATGTTCGTGCTTCAACGCAGACTGATAGACTTTCAACGGTTTTTGCGGAGACGGCTTCCCGAGCAGATTGACCATCACTGCATACGGTTTCACCATGGCAGTTGATCCGAGCGGGAACGAAGCAACCGACCGAATATGATTTTCAAATTGAGACGTGACGCATGCTTCGATTGTGTAATGACCGGAATTATGCGGCCGCGGCGCCATTTCATTCACGATGATGGAATTGTTTTTTGTTAAAAACATTTCAACGCCGAAAATACCGAATCCTTGCACTGCCTTTACTGAATCAACGGCAATCTTTTCCGCCTGTTTGGCAACGCGTGTTGAGATTTGAGCCGGTGCAATAACTGTGTGACAAATGTGGTTTTTTTGAATGGTCTGCACCACGGGATACGTTTTAATTTCTTTTGACGTTCGAACAACCATCACGGCCAATTCCATTGAAAAGTCGATAAACGTCTCCGCCATCAATTCAAAATGGCGTGTTGACAGGTGGCGGACAGCCTGCTTGTATTCCTTTTCGGAACCGACCAATGCATTTCCATATCCGTCATAACCCATTTTCCGGGATTTAAGAAGAAACGGAGTTCCGAGCTGTTCTGAGAGTTCCTGAAATGTTGATTGCAGCGTTACCTCAAGAAAATCGGGAACGGGAATTTTTCGTTTCTTTAAAGTCTGTTTTTGTTTCAGTTTATCCTGAATAAGCCCGATGGTCACGGAGGAGGGGAAGACCTTTCTGCCGAGCCGCTCGATGAATTCAATGCGGTGATGATCCACAAACTCGTTTTCCAGCGTGATCAGATCGCAATGATGAACAAATGACTCCATTTTCATTTCATCATCAACCCACCCGATGGATTCGTTGTGCGCTAAGCGGCCTGCCGGAGAATGCATCTCCCGCTCCATGATGGAAATTTCAATACCGAGACGGGAAGCGGCGAGTGTGGACATTTTTGCCAATTGGCCTCCGCCGAGGATTCCTATGCTAATTCTTTTTGACATGTGTTTCCGGGACAATGATGAAGACGTCGTTTTTTCCGTAT
>CAZQSI010000056.1:7762-16788 GCA_964596155.1 uncultured Chitinophagaceae bacterium | reverse complement strand
CGGGTACACTACCTTTCCAGGGTAGCCAATTCAACCACTCTTGCACCTCTCCGGAATGAAATTTTCAGACGTAAATATATCAAATCTTTAATTCACTTCCAACGTTTGTTTGACTCTGCTCTGCCAATTCTTTAACTTTTCACAGTAACGGCCGGGCAAGGAACATTTGTGAACCTTCCGCTGTTGGTATTTTTACTTCGATACATCACCGTCATTTTTTATTTCAAGGAGAAATGTTATGTCACTTTCCGTTGGTCAAAAAGCACCAAACTTCACGCTTGCCGATGCATACAGAAAACCTGTTTCATTATCCGACTATGCAGGGAAAAAAATAGTCATCTTCTTTTATCCCGGCGCCTTTACGGCAGTCTGTGAAAAAGAAATGTGCACCGTCCGCGATGCAATGGCGGATTTCGACGGCGCGGGCGCTCAGGTCATCGGCATCAGCGTTGATGCACCGGCAGCCAACAAAGCATTTGCAGAAAAAAACAATTTAAAATTCCCGTTGCTCAGCGATTTTACACGGTATGTTTCCGCGCAATACTGCGGAGTGGTGACAAACTTCGGCGGTCTTATCGGCTTAACGGCGGCAAACCGTGCAGCATACATCATCGATGAATCCGGAACGGTGACATACACATGGGTCGGTGAAAATCCCGGAGTCGAACCGCCGTATGATGAAGTAAAGAAAGCGCTGAAGTAGTCAATGAATGCACCGAAGGTTGGCGACAAAGCACCTGACTTTATTTTGCGGGCGGGCGACGGAAAAGAATATACTCTCACGCAATTCCTCGGCAGGAAGCTGGTGTTATATTTTTATCCGGCGGATGATACCGAGACGTGCACGGCACAAGCATGTTCTTTTCGTGACCACATGCGGGAACTTCGCGGTACCGGCAGTGATGTGATCGGGATCAGTCCTGACGGTCCGTCCTCACACGCCAAATTTTCAAAGAAATATGATTTAAATTTCACGATCTTAAGTGATGATACACGCGCTGTCATGAAACAGTACGGCGTGTGGAAAAAAAAGAAGCTGTTCGGGCGGTCGTATATGGGAGTCGTCCGGACAACGTTTATCATTGACGAACGTGGATATATCAGAGAAATTTTCCCGAACGTTCGTTTGAAAGGTCATATTGACACAATTCTCACATCGCTGACATCACCATGGGCATAGTTTCTGTTTACCGGAGGGCGCATTTTAGCGCGTCCCATCGGTTGTTTGAACAACATCTTTCCGATCAGGAAAATGCAGAAAAGTACGGCGGTTGTTCGAATCCGAACGGTCACGGTCATAATTATTACATTGAAGTGTGTGTGGAAGGAACTCCGGACCCTGTCACGGGCTTTGTCGTTGATCTGAAAAAAGTGAAAAAGGTATTGAAGGATAATTTCATAGACAAAGTCGATCATAAAAATCTGAACCTTGATGTTGACTTCATGAAAGGCATCAATCCGACCGCGGAAAATATTGCCATTGCGGCCTGGAATCAGATCGCACCGCACATTACCGAAGGGAAACTTTCGATGGTTCGGCTGTACGAAACCGAAAATAATTTCGTAGAATATAAAGGATGAACACCTTGGCACACGACGGCGATTCGAGCAAAGCAACAGCCCGGTTGGAGAAACTGATTAAAGAACAGTTGAAACTAATGGGTGAGGATCCGAAACGGGAAGGACTGCAAAAGACTCCTCACAGAGTTGCAAAGTCGCTCCGTTTTTTAACCAAGGGATATCATGAAGACGTTGCATCGATTTTGAACGGGGCTGTCTTTAACGAAGAATACAAAGAAATGGTGATCGTGAAAGATATTGATTACTTTTCTATGTGTGAGCATCACTTACTTCCGTTTTATGGAAAAATTCACATCGCCTATATTCCAAACGGAAAGATTGTCGGTTTAAGCAAGATACCGCGTTTAGTCGATATGTTTGCCCGGCGCCTGCAGGTGCAGGAGCGGATGACAAAAGAAATTGCAATGACCATCTATGATGTACTGAATCCCGAAGGCGTTGCCGTCGTGTGCGAAGGAAAACATATGTGCATGATGATGCGCGGCGTAGAAAAGCAGCATTCGCTTGCCACAACGAGTGCAATGCTGGGGATCTTCCAAAACAACATAAAAACCAGAACAGAATTCCTGACGCTCATCTCCAATAAACTTTCCTGACCGTGATTGAACTTGAAAAAAATAATGTCCCCGTCGTCTGGGTCACCGGAGCGACCAAAGGGATCGGATTGGCGGTTGCCAATGCATTTGCCACCATCGGCTGCAGAACAATTCTCAGCGGCAGAAACAAATCGCAGCTAGAAATTAATGCCGGAAAAATCATCGACCAGGGAGGCGTTGCTCTTCCTCTGGTCTGCGATGTTACGTCAGAATCCAGCGTCCGCTCGGTAACGGCGGCGATCACAAAAAAATTCGGCGGCGTGGATGTTCTGGTGAATAATGCCGGAGTGACTGTTTTTGAATCGTTTGAAAAAACGACGGTAAAAGAATTCGACCAGATCATCAATACCAACCTGCGGGGATATTTTCTCTGTACGAAAGCGGTGATGACATCGATGCAAAAACAGAAGCGGGGTCATATTTTTAACATCCATTCCGTTTCCGCCGTGACGACATTCACCAACTCTTCCGTGTACTCTGCATCAAAAGCAGGATCACTTGCTCTGTCACGGTGCCTCAGGGCGGAAGTAAGAAAAAAAGGGATCCGGGTGATCGATATTCTTCCCGGAGCCGTCGAAACCGACATGTGGGGAAAATCAGCGAGAAAAAAATTTCATTCAAAAATGATGCAGCCAGAAGATCTAGCGGATGCTGTCGTATCGATCTATTGCCAGCCGCAGCGTCTGACGACAGATGAAATTATTCTTCGGCCGGTGGAAGGAGATCTGTAATGGAATTACGAGGAGCAGTTGCTGTTGTGACAGGAGCGAGCAAAGGAATCGGTAAATCCATTGCCGCGGTGCTTGCTCGCAACGGAGCATCGGTGGTTCTGGCATCCAGAAACCGGGAGTTATTATCACAGGTGGAGAGTGAACTCGCTTCGTCGGGAGGGACCGTCCTGGCCGTTCCCACCGATGTGACGAATGAACAGTCGGTTGCGTCGCTTATCGAAACAACGACAAAAAAATTCGGTACGATTGATATTCTCATCAACAATGCCGGAGTCGGAAGATTCGCCAATGTCGCGGACATGCATGTCGATCAATTCGATGAAATGATCGGCGTCAATCTGAAGGGGGTGTTTCTCTGCAGCCGTGCAGTGCTTCCGGTCATGATGCAGCGTCAGCGGGGGGAAATCATTAATATCGCTTCTCTTGCCGGTAAAAATTCGTTTGCGGGGGGATCGGTCTATTCGGCGTCAAAATGGGGTTTGATTGGTTTTGCGCGGTCGTTAATGCTTGAAGTACGCGAGCATAATATCCGTGTCGTGACAATTGCACCGGGATCGGTTAATACGCATTTTGGGGATAAGGAGCGCAATGCACCGGACATTATTCAGCCGGACGATGTTGCTGAGACAGTCCGTTTCGCATTGACGATGCCGGACAGAGTAAACGTAAGTGAAATTGACATTCGTCCTACAAAAAAACCAAAATAATTATTCTTCTTTGATACCGCTTTAAAATAGCAAACGTCAACACTCCAGAAGGAATGTTGACGTCATGCCGGACTACAAATCATTCTTTGATGATCTTTTTTTCTATTCGGCGTTCCATCCGCGGTTGGTCATCGTCATGCATGCGATGTTCCATCATCATACGGTTGCCGCGTTTGCCGTGCTTCATCCGGGGACCGTTTTGCAACATTTTTTTCCAGATTTTTTGCTGATCGGCATTGAGTACTTTATTCTTTTCCGACCAAGCATTGATGTGATTCATTCTTAAAGCAACTCGAATGGAGGCGATTTCGGATAATTTCTTTTCGATGGCGCTTTTGTCGATTGCATCAGCGGACATGAGCTGTTTGAGTTCAAGCGCTGCGGTAGCCGATTTTGCCTTCAGTTCGATTTGTTTCTTTTTCATATCGAACGATATTTTTTTGAACTGAGCATCCTGCGTTTCGGTAAGTTTCAGCTTTTTATTCATCATTTCATGATGATCGGGATTGGCCGACATCGTCAATGAAAACATGACGGTCAGAAGAACGGTAAGAACCAGTCGTTTATTCATAAAACCCTCTCTGATGGTAGTGGTTTAAAAAAAGTTGCTCATGGTCAAACGTGAATTTTTGACACACCCCCGGTTGAAAAGTTTAACATTGAATTGCAGCTCACGATTAATTATTTTGAGTATCACTGTGAACAAACAACGCTTCCATATCTCCCTCGCACTGTTCGTCTGCTTGCTTCTGTCAACGGGCTGTGCCGTGTACGAACCGGCCGCAGTCTTTACGAAGCAGCGATACACGAATGTCGTATCCTATTTCAATACTTTCTATAACGCACAACGTGCATATTTGGAAGCTGAAGACGCTTTCTTTACTGCCCGGAGAGAATACAACGACCGCGGGAATACGGCTGCTCCGTTTGTCATGCCGTCGGCGGCCCGGCAAAAATTCCAAACCTCCATTGAAAAAAATTCAAAAGTGTTGTCGTTCTATCCCGAGTCGAAGTGGGTGGATGATGCGCTGCTGATGATCGGCAAAGCATATTTCTACATGCAGGATGATGTCCGCGCAGAACGAAAATTTCTCGAACTTGCCGCACAGTTTCCGAACAGCAGCCGCATTCCCGAATCCAGATTCTGGCTGGGACGGTCATTGTTTCGGCAAAAAAAATATCAGGCGGGTCAGGAGATTCTTGAATCAGTAATTTCGTCATCGGCATCCACCGACAGCGACTTATCCGGCAGAGCGGCGCATGAAATTGGAACATATTATTTTTCAATTGCTGATTATGCCGCTGCGGGAAAATATTTCGCCGTTGCGGCAGACCGTCTGGACGATGCTGAGCTGCGTGCACAGACATTGTTTCAAATCGGCAGATGCTTCCTGGAAACAAAAGATTACCGTCAGGCTGAACTTGCATTTGCATCGGCAGCAGACGCATCTCCGTATTATACTTTACTATTCCAGGCTCAACTGCAGATGATTAAAGCGCAGGCATTCCAGGAGCGGTATGACGATGCCGAAGCTTCGCTCGAATCCATGCTCCGGGACAGTAAGAATATAGAATTCGCAGGAATCATTCATTTTGAAATAGGGAAACTCCTTGAGCAGCAGGGAAAACTTCCGGATGCAATGGAAAAATACAGATATATTGACACTGCATTCGCACGAACCGATGTTGCGGCCCAATCGTACTTCCGGCTTGGAAAGTATTATGAAACGGTTGAAGTCAACTACGATTCGGCTCTGTCGATGTACCAAAAAGCAAAAACAGAGTTTGCAGGATCGGAAGTTACACCGCTGGCGTCGCAAAAATATGACATCTATTTAAAATATGTGAATTTGCGAAATGATATGTTTCGGATAGATTCGTTATCGCTGCAGGTCATGGCGCGAAACCGAAACGATGCGCCAGTCGAGGCAATTCCAGACAGCGTTGATCCGTCGATGGAAATAACCGCCGCATTGCCACCGCCGGTTCTTAATCTCGATTCAGTACGAGTTGCGGATTCATTAAAAGCAGTCCGGGAGGTGGAAACACTGCGCGCCAATAAACAAGCGTATGACTCGTTGCAGCTGATACTTGCCAGAACCAAATTTGAATTGGGAGGATTGTTTTTCCTGGAAGTGCAACGTGCCGACTCCTCTCTTTATTGGTTTACCAATGTCGTCCGTATGCATCCGACATCCGAATTTGTTCCCCGTGCTCTCTATACAATAGCAGAAATTCAGCGGACGATGCTCCAGGCGCCGCAGCAGGTGATGGACAGTATTTACCGAATCATCATTGCACGGCACTCTCAATCGCCCTATGCGAACGAAGCACGAAGGATTCTCGGTCTTCCGCGCATAGAAACTGAAACGGATTCCGCACGCGTTCTTTTCGAAACCGCCGATTCTCTGGCGGAAGCAAAAAAAGTAGAATTAGCGGTCCGAACGTATAAAACAGTGGCGGAACGGTTCACGGCTTCTGCATTTTCTCCGAAAGCGCTCTATGCGGCAGGATGGCATTATGAACATACAATTTCGAACAACGACAGTGCGTATGCGCTGTACAAACGATTGACGACGTCATTTCCTGCTTCTCAGTATTCAGCGCTTGTACGGGCTAAAGTATCTGAGTTTGAAATCGAAAAAAAACGGCTGGAGGCTGAAGCTGAAAAAGAACGCGAAGCGCGTCAGGCAGCCGAAGCATCAAAGAATGAATTAAAAACACCATCCGGAAAAAAGATTCCGGGTGCCGCCGCGGATTCCGCTGCAACCCAGAAGAAAAAATTATGAAACAAGAGATCGTACCGATTCACTCCTTTGAACATCTCACCGGCGAAATTCTTGAACTGACATTTATCTCGGATTATCTTGCAGAACATGCCAAGCCGGGACAATTCATCAATATCCGTGTCGGCGAACATTTTCCCCTGCTGAGGCGTCCGTTCAGTATTTTCAATATTGACGGAAACCGTGTCTCCATCGTCTTCAACGTAATCGGTACGGGAACAAAAGTGCTCGCGAAAAAACGAAAAGGAGAGACCATTGATATTCTGGGACCATGCGGAAATGATTTCATCTCGCTGATTGATGATTCATTCGACACGGCGGTATTTGTGGCGGGAGGAATCGGTGTTGCTCCGTTTCCCTTCTTCACACAGCACCTTCCAAAAGACAAATCGCTGGTGACCTATCTCGGCGGCAGGCATAAAGAGTTAATTATTCAGAAGGGATTGAGAAACCTCCGCATTGCCACCGATGATGGAAGTCTTGGATTTCATGGAACCGTGTTGGATTTAATGAAAGCCGATCTTGAGACATCTGCGCCGGGCACAAAACGATTTTTTCTCTGCGGACCGACGCGCATGATGAAAGCCGTTTCGGAGTATGTTCACGCATTAGGATGTGAATGTTACGCTTCGTTGGAATGCGATATGGCATGCGGCATCGGATTGTGCCAAGGCTGCAACATAGAAATGAATGACGGAGGGAAAAAATACCGATTAGTATGCAAAGAAGGAACGATATTTGAAACAGGGAGAGTTGTCTTATGATCAACGAATCGTTCTTGCTGAGGAACGTTGAATTTAAAAACCGTGTGCTCGTGGCTTCCGGCACTTTTGGTTACGGCGACGAAGTTCCGGATTTGGTCGATATCGGTCGCCTCGGCGGTGTCGTGACAAAATCGCTTTCGCTGAAAAGCAGGGACGGAAATCCGAGTCCGAGAATTGCAGAAACTGCCAGCGGCATGCTCAACTCGATTGGACTGGCGAATATCGGCGTGGAGCAGTTTATTGCATCAAAAATTCCGGCGTTAAAAAAGTTCAATACCGCAATCATTGCAAATATCGCCGCCAGCAGTGTTGATGAATATTGCGCGGTCCTCGAGCGGCTTGAGCCATATCCTGAAGTACACGGGTTTGAAATCAACGTCTCCTGCCCAAATGTGAAAGAAGGCGGATTGAGTTTCGGAACAGACGTTGCCCTGGTTGGACGGATTACAAAAGAATTGCGAACGCGAACGAAGAAGCCGCTGATCATTAAGCTGACGCCAAATGTTACGCACATCTCGGAATTTGCACGGGCCTGCGAAGCAGAAGGAGCCGATGCCGTTTCCGTTATCAATACAGTAATCGGAATGGCGGTCAATATTCATAAACGCAGACCGAAGATTGCCACAACGACCGGGGGTTTATCCGGACCTGCCATCAAACCTATCGCTTTGGCAAAAGTGTATGAAACGAAAAAAGCGGTCAACATCCCCGTCATCGGAATCGGCGGAATTGTGACGTGGGAGGATGCCGTGGAGTTTCTTATGGTGGGTGCTTCTATGGTTCAGGTTGGAACTGCAAATTTCATCAATCCATCCACCGGAGTTTCGGTAGCCGACGGCATTCGGAATTTTTGTTCGTCACAGGGTTTTGATGATGTAGGATCGCTTGTCGGATCATTGCAAACCGACAAAACGATTTCAGTTGTCGATTCATGGCTCTGAATCATTTCTGCAGTAATCTTCATTTATGAATCCATCAATCGCATTCCTCTATAATCTTCAGCAGATTGGAATCAAATTCGGCCTCCGGAATATTAAGGAACTGCTGAAGGCTTTCGGAAATCCGCACAAATCCATCCCGTCAGTCCATATTGCCGGAACCAATGGAAAAGGTTCGACGAGCGCAATGGTTGCCGCTGTTCTGACAGCGGAAGGATATTCAGTCGGACTGTACACCTCGCCGCATCTTGTCCGATTTCATGAACGGATCCGCATCAACGGTGTTATGATTTCGGATGCTGATGTGATCCGGCTGGTGAAGATGTTGACACCTGCAATCAAAAAAACGAATGCGACCTTTTTTGAATCGACGACAGCCATAGCATTTAAATACTTTGCCGAAAAAAAAGTCGATATCGCCGTGATCGAAACGGGATTGGGAGGACGGCTTGATGCCACGAATGTGCTCCGGCCTCTGGCCGCCGCAATCACCACGATCGGATTGGAGCATACGGAATATTTAGGATCGACGCTGGAACTGATTGCAGCGGAGAAGGCAGGAATCATAAAAAAAAACATTCCCGTTATTCTTGGGTCAATAAAAAAAGAGGCGGTCAATGTTATTGAATCGATAGCCGGTTCGAGATCATCACGGGTAATTCATTCTTCAACAATTTCACTTCCAAAAGGAATTCAACTCCAATTACGGGGGAGTCACCAACGGAACAATGCAAAAACCGCTCTCGGTATTCTTAAAGCGATTGAAAAATCCTATCCGGTATCACATGCTGCGGTGTTTCAGGGTTTGCAGCGTACAAGAGAATATTCCGGACTGAGAGGAAGATTTGAGGTTCATGCAGGACATCCAGCCGTGATCGTTGATGTTGCGCACAATCCGGACGGTGTCAGAACATTAGTCAGGG
>CAZQSI010000056.1:1604-7662 GCA_964596155.1 uncultured Chitinophagaceae bacterium | reverse complement strand
GGTTCTCACTATCTTGCGGGAGAGATCATTCCGATGATCGAAAAAAAGTCTTGACAATAAAGCTGATTTCATATAATTTGACAATAGACTCAAAGACACATTCCTTGTCGTTAATCCACTCACACTATCGTCTCAGTACATAATCATACGAACTCCGACGCTAATTAACTGTTGTTTCGCACTATCGTGATCTTCATTCAAACATTTCTTCATTCGTTAAGGGGGTAACCTTCACTTATGCCAATGGACATCTCTGAACTTAAGTCCAAAAAAATTTCCGATCTGAATAAAATCGCCCGCGATCTCGGTCTTTCCGGTTACAGCGATCTCCGCAAACAAGAACTCATCTTCAAGATTCTCGAGGCCCAGAGCCAAAAAGACGGTCAAACATTCAGCAAAGGTGTGCTGGAAGTTCTGCCGGACGGCTACGGCTTCCTCCGATCGGTGGACTATAATTACCTGCCTTCTCCTGATGATATTTACGTCTCTCCGTCTCAAATCAAAAAATTTGCTTTGCGCACGGGTGACACGGTCAGTGGACAGGTGCGTCCACCGAAAGATGGAGAGCGATTTTTTGCGTTGCTTCGCGTGGAAGCGGTAAATGAGGACGAACCCGAAAAAATCCGAGAACGCATTCTGTTCGACAACTTAACGCCGTTATATCCGGAAGAACGACTGAAACTGGAAACGGCTCCGGGCGAGTACGCTATGAGAGTGTTGGATATGCTTGCGCCGGTAGGTAAAGGTCAGCGGGGAATGATTGTTTCGCCTCCGAAGGCGGGTAAAACGATCATGCTGCAGAAAATTGCCAACAGCATTTCCAGAAATCACCCGGAAGTGAAATTATTGATGCTGTTGATTGATGAACGGCCTGAAGAAGTGACCGATATGGAGCGGAGTGTCAGCGCTGAAGTTGTTGCGTCCACGTTCGACGAACCGCCGGAACGTCACGTTCAGGTAGCGGACATGGTCATTGAAAAAGCAAAACGCCTTGTGGAAGCCAAACATGACGTGGTGATTTTGCTCGACAGTATTACACGTCTCGCACGAGCACATAATACCGTGACGCCTCACTCGGGAAAAATTCTTTCCGGCGGTGTTGATGCCATGGCCTTGCACCGTCCCAAACGATTCTTCGGGGCGGCACGGAACATTGAAGACGGCGGCAGTTTGACGATTATCGCCACGGCACTGGTGGAAACCGGAAGCAGAATGGATGAAGTGATTTTCGAGGAATTCAAAGGAACCGGTAACAGTGAAATAGTACTCGACCGAAAACTGGCAGATCGGAGAATATTCCCTGCAGTTGATGTTAATCGTTCCGGTACCCGAAAGGAAGAAATTCTACTGGAGCCCGACGAATTGAACCGAATTTGGATTTTGCGAAAATTCATGAGCGATTTCAATCCGGTGGAAGCCATGGAATTCCTCCTTGAACGATTAAAGGGAACAAAATCGAACAAGGAATTCCTGAAATCAATGAACAGTTGATTAAAAGCCGTCGAAAGACGGCTTTTTCGTTTTGAACTTCACCTTTTTACCCGTAAATTTATCAACTCACGAATCAGGAAATTCGATCATGAATGAAGTTGTCATTGTCAGCGGTTGCCGGACTCCCATCGGATCGTTCGGCGGTTCACTCAGCACACTCAGCGCCCCCAAACTTGGATCCATTGTCATAGAAGAAGCCATCCAGCGCGCAAAAATTTCAAAAGAGAGTGTCAACGAAGTGATCATGGGAAATGTTGTTCAGGCAGGAGTCGGTCAGGCTCCCGCACGGCAAGCTGCATTATATGCCGGTCTTCCAACTACAGTCGAAACGATGACGGTCAACAAAGTCTGCGGCTCCGGATTGAAAGCGGTGATGCTTGCCTCCCAGGCGGTGATGCTCGGAGATGCGGAAGTGATCGTCGCAGGAGGTATGGAAAGCATGTCGAATGCCCCGTATCTCATACCGCAGGCGCGGTATGGATACAAGTTCGGAAATGGCGACATGCTCGACGCGTTGATGCGGGATGGACTGCAGGATGTTTACCAGGGAGTCCCGATGGGAAATTTTGCGGAACAGTGCGCCAAAGAATGCAATATCCCGCGCGAAGCACAGGATGAATTTTCCATTCTCAGTTATAAACGCGCGCAGGAATCGGCGACGACCGGAAGATTTGCTGCCGAGATTGTCAAAGTCCCGATTGTCGGCAGAAAAGGGGAGACAACGTTTGTCGAGGCAGATGAGGAACCATTTAAAACCAATTTCGACAAAATTCCGACGCTTCGTCCGGCATTTCAAAAAGATGGAACGGTAACAGCCGCCAATTCTTCAAAGATCAACGACGGCGCCGCCGCCGTTACGGTGATGTCCTCGTCAAAAGCAAAGGAACTTGGCGTCAAACCGATCGCAAAAATTATTTCGTTTGGTTCCGCCGCAAAGGAACCGAATTGGTTTACCACCGCTCCCGCCGATGTCATTCCCAAAGTACTGAAGAAAGCTAAGATGACCGTCGATGATATCGATTTGTTTGAAATCAATGAAGCATTTGCCGTCGTGGCGCTTGCCGTGAATAAAATTGCCGGTATTGACGTCAACAAAGTAAATGTGAACGGCGGCGCTGTTGCACTCGGACATCCGATCGGTGCGAGCGGTGCAAGAATTCTGGTGACGCTTATCAATGCACTGCAGCAGCGGAAATTGAAACGGGGAATGGCCGCCATTTGCATCGGCGGTGGCGAAGCAAGCGGTCTCATCATCGAGCTTGTGTAACACTTTCTGAAGAGGTAATCGTCATGTCAATAAAAAATATCACTGTGATCGGTTCCGGCACGATGGGCAACGGTATTGCTCATGTCTTTGCTCAGTTCGGATATTCCGTGGTGCTGAACGACATTCAACAAGGATTTCTCGACCGCGGATTGAAGACGATAGCATCGAATCTCGACCGCCAGATTAAAAAAGGAACACTCACCGAAGAACAAAAGCAATCGACGCTCTTAAACATTACAACCTCGTTAGTGCTGGCCGATTCGGTGAAGAAGGCAGATATCGTCATTGAAGCCGCAACGGAAGATAAAAAAGTGAAAATCGATATTTTCCGAACGATTGATGCAAATGCTCCTTCGCATGCGATTCTTGCAAGCAACACGTCTTCCATCTCCATCACTGACATCGGAGCGGCGACCAAAAGAGCAGATCAGGTGATCGGGATGCATTTCATGAATCCTGTTCCTGTGATGAAACTTGTAGAAGTGATCCGAGGAATAGCAACGTCGGACGAAACCTATGCGGCGGTCCGGCAGTTGTCTGAAGCGGTGGAAAAAGTTCCGGTCGAAGTAAATGATTTTCCTGGTTTTGTTTCCAACCGTATTCTTCTTCCGATGCTTAACGAAGCGATGTATTGCGTCATGGAAGGCGTTGCTACTCCCGAAGCGATTGATACCGTCATGAAACTCGGCATGAATCATCCGATGGGACCGTTGGCGCTCGCAGACTTTATCGGACTTGATGTCTGCCTGTCCATTATGAACGTTTTGCATGAAGGACTCGGCGATTCGAAATACCGCCCCTGTCCGTTGCTGAAAAAAATGGTTGCTGCAGGTTATCTCGGCAGAAAGTCGGGAAAAGGGTTTTACGATTACAGTGAACGAAAATAAAACGCACTGCAGCGGTATGCTCACCATCCGGTGCCGTTTCAGCTTTTGAATCCTTAAGGAATGGATATGAATTTTGAATTGAATGAAACTCACAAAATGATTCGGGATACGGCGCGCCAATTTGCGGCGGACGAACTCGCATCGACGGCTGACGAACGCGATGAAAAAGAAATATTTCCGCACGAACAGATTAAGAAACTCGGCGAGCTAGGTTTTATGGGAATGATGGTGCCGGAAGAGTACGGCGGTGCCGGTCTGGATACGCTGAGCTACGTGATTGCCATTGAAGAAATTTCCAAAGTGGACGCCTCCTGCGGCGTTATTATGTCGGTCAATAATTCCCTCGTCTGTTTCGGATTGACGAAGCACGGGACGGAAGAACAGAAGAAAAAATTTCTTGTTCCGCTGGCGACCGGGAAAAAACTGGGGGCGTTTGCATTGTCCGAACCGGAAGCGGGAAGCGATGCAACGAATCAGCACACCACTGCAACACGGGACGGCGATGTGTATGTCTTGAACGGAATTAAAAATTGGATCACAAACGGCATCAATGCCGACTATGTTCTGGTGATGGCTCAGACTGATCCTGCAAAGGGTCATAAAGGAATCTCCGCCTTCATCGTCGAAAAAGGAATGCCGGGATTCTCTCACGGAAAGAAAGAGCGCAAGCTTGGTATCCGGAGTTCCGATACGGTCTCATTGACATTCGAAAATGTCCGTGTGCCGAAGGAAAATATGATCGGCGAAGAGGGTTTCGGATTTAAATTTGCCATGATGACGCTTGAAGGAGGAAGAATCGGCATTGCGGCGCAGGCGCTCGGCATCGCTCAGAGCTGCCTGGATGCGTCGGTCAACTATTCGAAACAGCGCAAAGCATTCGGAAAACCGATTTCGGAATTGCAAACGATTCAGTTTAAACTTGCGGACATGGCAACAGATATTGAGGCAGCGCGTTTGCTGACGTATCAGGCGGCGGTGTTGAAAGAATCGGGCGAACAGTTTACGAAGGAAGCAGCAATGGCAAAATTATGGGCGTCAAAAACATCGGTGAAATGTGCGTTAGAAGCGATTCAGATTCATGGAGGGTACGGATATGTACGGGAATATAATGTGGAGCGGTTCCTGCGTGATGCAAAGATTACGGAAATTTATGAGGGGACATCCGAGATCCAGCATATCGTCATTTCACGCGCATTGCTGAGGGATTAACTGATCGTACGCTGTACCGAATTTCAAACTAATATTTATTACAACTATTTTCACAATAGGAGAACGTATGAAAAAAAGTGTCATCATTCTGCTGGCTGTTCTTGGAGTCATTCTCGTCGCGATCATGTGGGGTGTCGGCAAATACAACGGTATTGTGAAGCTGGATGAAGGTGTCAACGAAGGCTGGGCGCAGGTACAAAACCAGTATCAGCGGAGAATGGATCTGATTCCGAATCTTGTGGCAACAGTTCAGGGCGTTGCCAACTTTGAAAAATCAACGTTAACTGCCGTGATTGAAGCGCGGGCAAAAGCCACGCAGGTGACCTTGTCGCCGCAGCTGCTGAATGATCCGCAGGCGTTCCAGAAATTTGAACAATCGCAGGGACAGCTCTCTTCGGCATTGTCGCGATTGCTGGTCACTGTGGAGCAATATCCGAATCTGAAAGCGAATGAAAATTTTCTCCAGCTGCAGTCGCAGCTTGAAGGAACCGAAAACAGAATTTCGGTTGAACGGAAACGGTTCAACGAAGTTGTCCAGAGTTACAACGCTCACATCCGTCAGGTGCCGAACAATATGATCGCATCGTTCGGCGGATTCCAGCAAAAACAATACTTCCAGGCGGCAGCTGGAGCAGAAACGGCGCCGTCGGTTCAATTTTAAGAAAATGATAACAGCACACAGGAATGCAGCGGTCAACGCTTTGCGATACATTGTATCAGTGTCGTGCTGTTTCTTTTTTCTCCGCACCGCATTTGCCGAAGTGCAAATTCCCACCATCGTTGATCCCGTCACCGATCTGACCGAGACGCTCAACAAGATTGAGTATACGAATCTGCGCAAAGAAATTATCCGGTTTGAAGACAGCACGTCGAATCAAATCGTCGTTGTCATCCTGCCGACGCTGGGCAGTTATGAAATCCGCGACTTCGGCATCCGTCTGCTCGACGCGAATAAGATCGGACAGAAAGGAAAGGATAACGGAATATTGATCCTGGTGGCTAAAGAGGACCGGAAAGTATCGATCGAAGTCGGATACGGACTCGAAGGCGTGTTGACGGATGCACTGTGCGATCAAATCATTCGCAATGAAATCCGACCACGATTCAGAGACGGAGAATACTATGCCGGCATTTCCCATGCAATCACCTCAATCATGCAGGTGACTCGGGGCGAATATGCCGCTGAAGCATCAAAGAAAGCAAA
>CAZQSI010000056.1:0-1504 GCA_964596155.1 uncultured Chitinophagaceae bacterium | reverse complement strand
CAAAGAAGAGATTAATGCAGTTTCAGAAAAGATTCGGCAGCTCGGATTTACTCCCCATGAAATCCCCGGTATCCAGCGGGTTGCAATAGGAGTTACGGGTAATAAAGCAAAAGTCTCGCCGGATAATTTTCTTGTCCTTCCGGGAGTTGTGGATGTCATCTCGGTTTCCAAACCGTTCAAACTTGTCGGCAGAGATTTTAAACCGGAGAACACCGTTATCGATGTCGGCGGTGTCACATTTGGCGGAAACGAAATTCAGATCATCGCCGGACCATGTTCTGTGGAAAGCCGAGAACAGATTCTTGAGATAGCACACATTGTAAAAGAATCAGGCGCTAAACTGCTTCGCGGAGGAGCTTTCAAACCGAGAAGTTCCCCGTACGCTTTTCAGGGATTGAAGCTTGAGGGATTGGAATATCTGAGAGAAGCTGCGGCTGTGACCGGTTTGAAGATTGTGACGGAGGTGAAGGATACGGAAACACTCGCAGCCGTAGCAGAACATTCCGACATTCTGCAGATCGGCGCACGGAACATGTATAATTTTTCTCTTTTGGAAAAGATCGGCGAGATGCAGAAACCTGTTCTGTTAAAGAGAGGATTTGCATCGACCATCGAGGAATTACTGATGGCTGCGGAATATATCGTTTCAAAAGGAAATTACAATGTCATCCTCTGCGAACGGGGGATCAGGACATTTGAAACGTACACACGAAATACGCTGGATTTGAACAGTGTCCCGCTGATAAAAAAATTATCGCATCTTCCGATCATCGTCGATCCGAGTCATGGGACGGGTGCATGGGATCTCGTTTCTCCTCTCGCACAAGCGTCGCTGGCTGCGGGAGCGGACGGACTGATGATTGAGGTGCATTCTCATCCGGAAAAAGCAATGTCCGACGGTTATCAATCGTTATCACCAAAGACATTTAAAACCATGATGTCGAAACTGAAGCAATATGAATCGATCCTTGGCCGAACAATATCATAGGAGTGAAGCATGAGCTTCTTTTCAAAAAATCTTCTGACACAAGCGGAGATGGATCAAATTGCGGCAACGATCTCCGCCGTTGAAAAGAAAACAATCGGAGAAGTCCGTGTTCAGGTTCAGAAATCCCGTCCGTTCAAATATCGAACGTTGTCGGTATATGATCTTGCCGTCCGGAATTTTTATGATCTCGGCATGGATAAAACCAAAGAGAAAACAGGCGTTCTGATTTTTTTGCTGATGAGCGACAAGAAATTTCAAATCATCGGGGACGAAGGGATTAATAAAAAAGTTTCCAAAGAGTACTGGGATGTCCTTGCGCTTCGGGTGGCGGAATATTTTCGCGAAAATAAATTCGTCGAAGGAATCTGTTATGCCGTCGAAGAAGTGGGAAAAGTGCTTGCTGCGGAATTTCCGATGAAAAAAGGAGATACCAACGAATTGTCCAACGATGTCATCGTTACATAGCATGAAATATACCTTGGCAATAGCGCAAATTGATTCCGCAGTCGGCAATCT
>CAZQSI010000055.1:0-17053 GCA_964596155.1 uncultured Chitinophagaceae bacterium | reverse complement strand
ATTCAGCACAATCTCGGAATGTGGTTCCCGATTCCGATTGTTGATGTCTCCGCAAGCTTCTTTACACAGAATCTGAAAATCGGTACGATATTCGAATCAAAAGCAACGGCATTCGGAATAAATGCATCAAAGCAGCTCGGATTTGCATTCCTGAATGTTACGCCATATGCCGGGTTTATGCTTGAATCATCAAGCATGAATGTTACATATAATTTTGACGTTCAGGGACCGACCGGTGTAACGCAAATTCCGGTTGCGTTTGAACTCGAAGGCGAAAATTCATCGCGTCTCACGTTCGGACTCGGTATTCGTCTGCTTGTTGTTAACGTGAATGTCGATTACAGCCTTGGAAAACAAAATACAGCCACTGCAGGCGTCTTCTTCGCATTCTGACGGCTGGGTGATACTATTGCACTGAAAGTCCCGCCCGTGCGGGACTTTTTGTTTTAAACAGCTCTTCTTATATTGAACAATCCATGTCCAAGATCCTCATCACATCGTTTCTGTTTCTTTTTCTTATCGGATGCCAAAGTTCGGATCAGCGGCCGTCCGAGAAGGCCGATCGTCTTGCGCAGCGCGCAAACGAAGAGATCGAACGGAAAAACTACGAGGAAGCGGAGCGGCTGCTGACGGAATGTATCGACATTCATGCTGCTTCAAATAATTCTGCTAAACTTGCGGAAACCTATGCCACGCTCTCGACGACTCAAATTCTCTCGGGAAAAATCACCCCTTCCATCGAATCACTCACCGCGCTGAGAAATTTGTACCGGTACGCTGCCGACAGGACAGCTGAACTACATGTCATGTTTGAAACGGCTAAACTTCAGTTTCGCATCGGCAATGCCGACGAGGCGGTCAGTCTTATGCATGAAGCGTTTACAAACTCCACCTTGTACCGACTGGACCAGCTTCATGCCCTCGCGGGATTGGAAGCGGGAAAATTACTTGTCAAAATGGAACGGTTTCAGGAAGCACTTCCGTATCTGACCGCCTCTTATAAATATTATACCACTGCAAAAGAGCTGAACCGAATCATCGAAACCAACAGCGAACTGATTTCGGTCTACACCGCTCTCGGTCAACCGGATGCTGCGTATGCACTTTTTCAACGGGTGGAAACTTTGTTTGCATCCAATAATCCGAATCTCAACCGACCGAAATTTTATTGTCAGGTCGGCAGGGCGTTCTCGGGTTCCGGCGATGATGCTTTCGCCAGGTCGAATTTTCTGCAGGCGTTGAACATTCTTGACCAGCAGAAAGCCTCGGCATCTTCCGAAGAAAGCGCAGAGGCATTGATCGGATTGGGCGAACTCTATTTTAAGAATTTTTCTTTCCCGGAGGCTCAGCAATATTTTGTGGCGGCGTATGCGGTTGCAAAGAAACGATCCGATGAATATCTGCAGGGATATCTGTTGATGCGAATTTCGGATTGTCTCTCCAAGGTTTCAATTTATAAAAACTCGCGGGACGGTTTGATCCGCGCGTCGCAATTATATGAGCAGGCGCAAACATTATTTTCCCGCATCGGCTTTGGACTCGGCGAGGCACTCGCGACTCACCGGCTCGGGTTCCTGAAGGAACGATCCGGCGACGAAATTTCGGCGATCACGTTTTATAAACGGGCGTTTGAACGGTATCAGGATAATACCATGACCCCGGTCTATTTTATGCTCCCTGCACCCATCGAAGCGTTGTACAGCTCTCCTGCAGCGCCGGCAACGGCAAACGAATGGTTTTCCGACCGGTTGATCGGACTCCTGCTCAAGTTCAATCGGTTTGCCGATGCACTTGCATATCATGAAACGATGCGGAGCGTTTCAATGCAGCAGCAATTGATGCACATCCCGTTCAACTTCCGCGATCCCGAAAAACGGAGCCGGTACGCCGAGTTTGCGGACGGACTTGATGAAAAATTCAGAATTCAGCTGGAACTGTTTCATGTCGGTACGATAAATAAGAGTTACGCTGCCAAATTACAGCAACAGCTGAAATATATCCGCAGCAAAGTCGAAGCTGATGCGGTGACGCTGATTCGCGAATACCCGGTGTTTTCGTACATCGGTTTTTCACAACAGACACTGAAGCAATCGATGGATACGAAAATTTCCGCCGCTTCCGTCGTGCTTGATTATTGCAGCGTCAACAACGAAATGTGGGTGTTTGTCATTCGGCCAAATCAGGATGTCACCGCTCAAAAGCTCTCCTCCTACGGCAGTGCATTGGAAGTGTTGATGCGGCGCTTTACGGACGGATTGCAGGGAGTTTCGGTGCAGCGTGTGATGATGGAGAAACTCTCCTCCGATTTGCATTCGTTCCTTCTGAAACCGTTGAACATTTCCTCCAATCAAAAAATAATTATTGTTCCTCCTGTCCATTTCCCGCTCTTCCCGTTTCATGCGTTGTCCGAAGGCGGGCGGCCGGCGGGAACAACATCAACTGTCGCCTATCTCCCTCATCTTTCCATGATCAATATGAACGCGCACTTCCCGAGATTTCTAAATTCGATCATCGCATTCGGGTTTACGTCTGATTTTCGGTGGGGACTTGAGTTTGAATTACGCGATACCCGAAGTTTCTTTAAAAATACCCAGGTGTTTGTGAATCAATCGGCGACGCAACAAAAGCTTGAGGGAGCGCTTGGCGAGGTACTTCAATTATCGTCGCAATTCGGAAGACGTCCAAACGGTGAATATATCTTTCAGTTGTCCGACGGTACATCGTCCAAAACAGGCGCAACAGCCGACGTTTCGACATTCACGTCGCTCCATCCGTTTCAGATTGTTGTGCTTTCCGATGTTCAGTCAACGTCAAACACCATCACCTCATTGCATCCGCTGCTCTGGCTGCTGAACGGTTCGGCATCGGTCATCGCCACGCATTATCCGCTCTCCTCTTCCGTCAGCAAAATGTTCAGCGAAAATTTCTATTCTTCCCTGTCCGCGGAAATTAATCCGTCGCTGGCGTACCGGCGATCGTTAGTGCAGCTGGAAAAGAGAAAAGAGTTTCGCGAAGGATTCGGCGGAGCGTCGTACTTTTATTACGGCATCAAATAATGCGTTCAGATGTGATTTGCAATGATCGGGATGAGAAACCACGCCCAGATTAATCCACCAAACACGATGCATCCGAGTGCAATGGTTGCCCATGCAATCATTTTCATTTCATGTTTGAGGTCATGCGAGTTTTTATATGCCAGATATCCGGCCAGCGAACCGACCAGCAGGAAGAAGAGCGAGAGAAAGAGAAATATTGGAAAGATAATGGAATCAGGCATGGTATGGGGTCCCAGCGGGAGTTAGGTTCTTTTGCCGGCAGACGCGCCGCATCACTCTTTTGTTCGGCGCACCTTGACGCTGCCCAAACCCGATTCGATGTTAATAATCATTTTACCTTTGGAGGAGTCGAAGTTGACGGATTCGTAAATGCCTTTTCTCATCCTATTGAATTCGTCGTTGTCAAGGGAGAGATGTGATAACCAGCTGTCTTCGTATGTAATCCGGACACCAATCGAGCGCGGTACGGCTAACGTCAGCGCACCCAGTCCGACATTGATATTCACATTGACTTCCGTTTCTAGTTCGCCGCCGAAATCAAGATAATAAGAACCGACACCCCCCTCAAATTGTAATCGTCTGAAGTTTGCATTGTTCAGTTTCGTCGCGGAAAATTTGCTTACCCCCGATTCTATCTTCAGCGTTCTGATTTCACCTTTGTTCTTTTCGCCGAAATATACTTTGGATGAACTGGCGCCTGTGGCAATGGTAAGATCATCAATGGTCAATCCGGTAAAATCAAAATCGCTTTTCCCGGCGCCGAGTTCCGCATTGATCGACAGCGGAATCCCCTCGGCCAGTTCCACATACCATTCGTCGGAATTGAAGTTCATATCGGCATTGACGTGAACAGTTCCGTCCGACGAAGTCCGTTCAGAACCTTCGGGATGCATCTCCAGAAACAATTCACCGGTTCCCTTTCTGACAAAATAATCCAGTTCAAGCCGGGGCTGCCTGTTTTTCTCCTTCCGCCGGTAATACACCGCGACGATCTTCTCTTCCGTCCCTTTTTTTATGTTGACGGAACCGAATGAGGATTCGATGTGAACCCGGACTTTCTTTTCATCGCTCTTCTTCACTTCCCTGTACAGCTTTTGAGAGAAGAGTACACCGGACAGCATCAGCGTGGCTGTTAACGTAAATAGTATGATGCGTACTGTTGGTTTCATGATCTGACCGGAATATTCCGGGACTGAATTACCTTTACGTTTTAACGAAAAAAGAGTTGCGCACTATATCGATTAATACTGGTGAATCTTCTTTTTCAGACGTTTATGAAGGATTTCGCGGGCTCTGAAAATGTGTGCTTTGACGGTTCCGAGCGGCAGCTGTAATGTATCGGCAATTTCCTGATAATCCATGTCGTCGGAATGGCGCATCAGAATGACCTGGCGGTATTTTTCCGGCAGACCGTTGACCGCTTCCTGAAGAATTTTGGTCCGCTGACCGGCAATGAGCGACTTATCCGGTTCATACGAGGAGTCGGGAATTTCATAACTATACTCGCCATCTTTCGATGCAATCGGCTTGTCGATCGAGAATGTCGCCAGCTTTTTCTTTCTGATGTAATCGATGCAATTATTGGTCGCGATCTTGTACAGCCAGGTGGAGAATGCAAATTCCTCATTGAAATTCTGAAGTGAATTGAACGCTTTGATAAATGCCTCCTGCGTTAAATCTTCCACTTCATCTTTGTCGTGCACCATCCGGTACAATAAATTATACACCTGATCATGGTATTTCTTCAGAATGGCGCGGTACGATGCCTGATCACCCTTTAATGCCCGTTTGATGTTGCGCGAATCCTCTGATCGTGAAGCAAGTCTGCGCTGGGCAAGAAGTTCCTCTTTTGTTTTCGGAAGCGGAGAAGGTGTGCTATGTGAGGAATTTTTTTTAAGTGGCGGCATCGTTCGGATTATACACAATAAAGTCTGAAATGAAATTACTTAAAAATGGCAGGAGTTGCAAGAAGCGCACCGCCGTCCATTTCGTGTTTGAGATTGGAGACAAATCTTCCTATACTCAATGTGTCATTGAACAATTTTATCACAGATTGCAATCAAATTACTATGCCGGTATCAATTATAGTCGGAGCACAATGGGGAGATGAGGGAAAGGGAAAAATCGTTGACATGCTCAGTGAAAAAATCGACATTGTCGCCCGCTATCAAGGCGGCGCCAATGCCGGACACACTGTCGTCATCGGCGATAAAACGTACGTTCTTCATCTGATTCCATCGGGAATTTTTCAAAAAAAGGTAAAATGCGTCATCGGCAACGGTGTTGTGATCGATCCCGCTGCTCTGATGCAAGAGATCGAAATGATCAAATCATTCGGCATTGATATTGAAGACCGGTTGTATATCAGCCATAATGCCCATTTGATCATGCCGTATCATAAACTTCTCGATTCGATCAGGGAGCAAGGTTCTCAGAAAATTGGAACCACGGGCAGAGGCATCGGACCGGCATATATCGACAAATATATGAGAACGGGCATTCGCGTTGTTGACCTGCTGGACAGAACCGTGCTGCGGCAAAAACTGACAATGAATATCGAAGAGAAAAATCAAATCCTGAGCAAAGTGTACGGCAAAACAGAGATTGATGTCGATCAGATTGTGAACGAGTACCAGCAATTCGATAAAAAAATTGATCCTTATATCACCGATACTGCATCGTTCCTTAACGCGGCACTCAGAAAAAAGAAAAAAATTCTTGCCGAAGGAGCTCAGGGCGCTTTGCTGGACGTCGATCATGGAACGTATCCGTTCGTAACATCCTCAAACCCCACCAGCGGGGGTGCATGTACGGGACTCGGCATTCCTCCGTCGTCCGTGAAAAGCATCATCGGCATTGTAAAAGCATATTCCACCCGCGTGGGCAATGGTCCCTTCCCCACCGAACTGCACGGTCCTGAGGGCGAATCGCTCCGGAGTATCGGCCATGAATTCGGCGCGACCACAGGAAGACCTCGGCGTTGCGGCTGGCTGGATATGGTCAGTTTGAAATACTCGTTGATGATCAACGGCATCAGTGAAATCGCTTTAACGAAGTTGGATGTCCTTGACAGCATGGATGAGATCAAGATTTGTGTTGGCTATCAACGGAACGGTGCAATGATAAAATCGTTTCCCACGGATGTTCCGACGCTTGATTCGGTCACGCCGGTCTATCGGTCATTTAAAGGTTGGAAGGAAGATATCTCGTCTGTAAAAAAATGGAAACAACTTCCGAAACAGACGGTGAGATATATTCAGATGATTGAACAGCTTTCCGGCGTAAAAGTATCGATCGTTTCGGTTGGAGCGCGGCGGGATCAAACAATCGTCCGTTAAGACGCCGGCCTCGTCGCCGTCCGACATTAGTGCAGAATTGTCCTCCGACAGGTCGCAGTACGTTATGAAACTCAATACCCGCAGTCCGAAATCCGGAAGAATAAAAATCGCCCTCTTCATTGCGGCGGTCTGTATCGTCATTCCGATCATGATTTACACACACGATCTGGTCGGCGAACTGCAGAGGAAACAGCGAGAGACCGCCGCTCTTTATGCCCGCTCCCTCGAATACATCGCCAACAGTACACCGACCGCCGGCACCGACTATACGTTTATCTTCGATGAGATTATCGGGGCCATCGATTTTCCGGTTATTCTCACCAACGGCGACGACACAGAGATCAGCACAACGAAAAACATTATACTTGATTCCTCCTTGACGCCGCAGCAGCGCGAAGCGGAATATTTCCGCATGATAAAAGAGATGGATGCCGCAAACAAACCGATCGTCGTGACTTTTCAGGATTCGATCATTCTCAGCAAGGTTCATTACGGGGAATCTCCGCTCGTCGTGCGTCTTCGATGGCTTCCGATTATCGAAATTTCCATCGCATCGCTCTTCATGCTGGTCGGGTATATCGGATTCAGTTACATCAAGAGAAATGAACAAAGCAATATCTGGGTCGGCATGGCAAGGGAAACGGCACATCAGCTCGGCACGCCGCTGACCAGCATGATGGGCTGGATCGAATTGCTGAAACAGCAATCCGAGTCCTCCCCGAAAATTCTTGAAACCGTCTCCGAATTTGAACATGACGCCCGCCGCCTCACCAAAGTTGCCGAACGGTTTTCGAAAATCGGTTCAAAACCGGATTTGAAGGAAGAGAACCTGTCGGAATTGATCCGCCGCTCAATCCGATATTTTGAACGAAGGATTCCCCATATGGGCAAGAAGGTGGATATCACTATTACGGGAGAACAGGATTACACCGCTATGGTGAACAGCGAATTGTTCGAGTGGGTAATTGAAAACCTGATTAAAAATGCTCTTGATGCCATGGAAAATGAACGGGGCGCAATTGCATTTTCGGTGACGAAGGAAAAATCAAAAACGGTCATTGACGTGAAAGATACCGGCAAGGGCATCGACCCATCCTACCACAAGGATATTTTCAGACCCGGATTCAGTACAAAAAAACGGGGTTGGGGACTCGGTTTATCGCTCTCCAAACGAATCATCGAAACGTACCATGCGGGAAAATTAACGGTGCTGAAAAGCAGCGTCGGCGAAGGAACAACCTTCAGAATTACATTGAAATCCTGATCATTGCTGCACCCCCGGCCTGAAGACTCTCCAAGCAATCAACGCCCCGAAAAACGAAAACAACGTGTTCAGCATTCCCATGAAGATTATGTCGACGGCAAAACTTAACGGAGACTGTTCGGCCGTTCGCGCTGTTTCGATAAGCTCGTAATATTCAGCCGGCAATTCCATGCTCATCCGTTCCACCATCGACACCATCATATCGATCATCACATTCCCGAAGAGTGCAATCACGATGTATTGAATGATGACGCCTGCCATCGCCGAAATCAGTCCGGCATAGATGCCGAGTTGTGTGCAATCTTCCCGAGTCAACGGTTCCATCTCCGCCGTAATATCTTTCTGATATAACACAACCGCGACAAAGCCGCCGGCAAGTATTCCGGCGCAGCAAAGACAATTGATGAAATTAAGTCCGGGCACGGACCAAATGGTTGCGATCATTAATCCGCCGTACAGTGACGGCATGATTTTATCCGGTTTTGACATCATAATTTCTTTTATCCGATGATATGAATGAACCGATCGTTTCGCTCAGCGCGGATTGCAGCAATAATGCGATGGCTGCGCCGAACAGCGAACCGGTGAGTATCCGCGATGCTGCAGTAGCATCAACGATCTGAAGAAGAGAGAGCAATCCGTCAATGATCACCGGTGTGCAGGCAAGAAATAATAGTCCCGTTTTTCTCTCTGAAAATCTTCTGACGGATTCCGATAACCCTGCCGCGGTCAACGATGCGAGAAATGCCAAATAAATCGCACTGCAGCGGATGCATACGGCGAGCGGATGTCCGTCCGCCTGAATCGAATGCGCGGAGATTTGATGGCAGACGTGGCCGTACCACCGGTACAGCAGTTCCGACACTGTTGTTCCTACTGTCAGCGGAGCTAGAACGAATCCCAGACACCACAACGCTGCCAGCACGACGGCAATGATAAATTCTTTCTTCATGATGTCACTATGGTAGAAGAAAGTTGGTAAAGATGCAATGGTGTTGGTTATTTCAGTTGATTTAGTTCTTCCCTCTTCGTACACTCTTTGCATCATTCGTGAGGAAAGCATATGATTGTTCAGCTGACGTTATTGTTCACACTTTCACTGTTTCTGGGCGCACAGTCCGTACGCGATCTCGTATTGCAGTCCGATGACTTTGCAATGGTGCAGTTTGACCGGGAACGGGCTTTCGAAAAGCTTCTGCAGGCGGAAAAACTTGATCCAAAGAATTTCGACGTTCTCTGGCGCATCAGCCGGAGCTATGTTGATATCGGCGAACATCTTCCGAGTTCGACGGATGCAGAAAAAGAAAAGCAGATGGAATATTACCAAAAAGCGCTGAAATACGCCGAAGCAGCGGTAGCCGCGGATCCGAATCACTCGATGGGATACGTTCGGCGTGCCATCGCCAACGGCAGAGTTGCACTTTTCAAAGGAGTCTGGAGCGCGATCGATTTCGTGAAAATGGTGAAAGCCGATTGCGAAAAAGCGATCAGTATCGATCCGAACAATGATGTCGCATACTATATCCTTGCACGAACGCATGCCAAACTGTGCGAGAAACCGAAAATGATCCGTTGGCCGCTCGGATTGGCATGGGCCAACATGGATGACGCCGTGAAGAATTACGAAAAGGCAATCTCATTGAAGGGAAACTTTATCATGTACCGGTTGGATGCATCGCGGGCATATCTTGAGGAAGGGAACAAAGCGAAAGCGAAGGAAAATCTTATCGCAATATCAGCATTGCCGAAGCTTGATGAAGATGATGATCTGTACCGGTCGGAAGCGAAAGATCTGTTGGAATCGTTGAAGTAACATCGAGGCACAACTTACAGCCTTGCCGGGAATTGATCGTCCCGGCAAGGCTGATCTGTTTTAAAACGAATATGTTGCGCTCAGCGTGGACCGCCTGCCGAGAATTGAACCTCCGAAAATCTCGTAATGCTTCCGGTCAAGAACATTTGCAAGATTAAGGCTCATGGTAAGATTGTCGTTCACCGTGTATCCGCCGGACAGGTTGATGATGGTGTACGCAAGAATCTGACCGGAGTAAACACCTGCTGACCAAAAATATGACGGGACGTATTTGATTTTTAACGACACGTCGTAATTGCGCTTGCTTTGATAGGTGATACCGGCGTTCGCTTTCCATTTCGGCGAGTTCGGCTGAATCTGAGCCGCATCGGCTGCACTGATCGATTTTGTATCGATCTCAAATTGGAAATAGGTATAATTCGCGTCAACGATGATTTCGTCAGTCACATAATAATTTGCCGCGAGATCATATCCGTACTCGGCCACTTTACCGACATTTTTGTACGACCAGACAGCATGAGAGAAACTCGTATCCTTTCCTGTCAAATAACTTTTCCGCTGAATAATTGAAGGCGAGAGAATCGTTGAACTGAAACCTGCCCCAAGATCGGAAATAAAATCGCTCAGGTTGTTGTAGTACACATCGACGGTCATGAATAATGCTCCCTCGATCACACCGTTATAGCCCACTTCATACCCTTCGATTTTTTCAACTTTCAGATCGGGATTTCCGCGGTACACTAATCCCGTCGTCGGATTTCCAAAAAATGTCGTGAATCCGCGGTACGGATGATCTACATTCAAATATAACTCGGAATAATTAGGGGACTGAAACGCTTTATTATACGTCATTCTGAATGTATGATTTGAGCTTGGCGATACGACGATCGCTGCCTTCGGGGAGAAAAAGCTTTCATGGAGAGACGATCTGTCGAATCTTCCGGCGGCAACCACCTTCAATTCCGGCGCAAACCTGTATTCTGCCTGACCGAAAAATCCGGACGTATTATCATTCCGGGCTCCCAGCATCAGCGTATTTTTTGTATCGATTGTAATAAGGCGGTGCGACGCACCGGCGACAAGAAAGAGTTTTTCCTCCAAGAACAATCGTCCGTATTGAACTTCCCCCTGAGAAATATTGGCATCCTGAACCAGATCCAATCCGGTTGAGAGGGAAACCTCCGGAGCCATATTGATACGGGACTGCGTCCACAGATTGACATTAAATCCATGACCGCTGTAGCTCAATCGTCCGTACGGACGGCGGGCGCGCTGCACCTGCACCCGTCCGATTCCGGTAACGATTGTTTCGTTCTCCACCTGCGTGATTCCCCCTTCAACAATGGCCTGACCGCCGTTTTCATATTCATAGTCCAGTCGACCGGAAGCGTAAAACTGATTCACCGGTTCGTTTCTCATTTCCGCTACTTCATTGTTCAACGCACTGAACCCTTCATACTCGAACGTTTGATTATTGTTGATCTGATTTTGAAATGCGCCGCTCGTCGCAGCGTTATAAATATCTAGCATTCTGTCCCCGGTGATCGATTTCGTCCTCGACCGGCTGAATGTTTTTCCCGTTACTCCTCCTGCGTTAATCCTGTAGCTGAACTGATCGGAAATGCCGGCGTGACGAACATCTGTCCGATACATATTCAGTTCACCGACACCTCCCGTAATTTTTGTTCCGAGCATTTGTTTGGGAGGAATTGATGTTATATTCAGCACTCCATTATATGCATTCGCTCCGTAGAGTGCCGATCCGGGTCCGCGGACCATTTCTACGCGGCCGAGATCTTCGAGCGGAGTCGCCATGCCGTTCCATTCGGTGGAACTGAGAAATGCCGTGCCGAGATCGCGTCCGTCAAGAAGTATCAGCACGCGCCGGTTCAGTGACGAATTAAATCCGCGCGTATTCAAGTTAAAGTCGTACAATCCGCTCTGCACAAGATCAACGCCCGGCTGACCTTCGAGCAGTTTCGGCAGCTGTCCGGATGATGCACTTCTCTGCAATCCTTTTCCCTCAACCACAGAGATCGCCGCCGGTGCTTCGGTGATTCTTTCCTTGCGCAGAGAAGCACCATAGACCAAAATTTCATTCATCTGCACTTCTTCGTTTTCTAGGGAAACGGTGACGGCGGTCGCTTTATCCGCTTTCACCGATACATTCACGATGCTGTTTCTGTGTCCGACGGCCGATACGATGAGCGTATGGTCTCCTGCGGGGATTTTTGTTAACGTGAATTCGCCGTTCTCATTCGACGATGCGCCCCATGTCGATCCTTTGATTAATATATTGGCAAACGGGATTCGTTCCTTCGTATCTCCGTGAAAAACGATACCCTGAATGGTTCCGGAGTTCACGGTGCGCTGACGGAGCGAGTCGAGCACCGATTGTTGAGCCGAACTTTTCGACAGAAACAGAAGAGAGAGGATGATGATAGCGGAACTGTATAACTTATTCACTCGTACCTCCGAAAGTATTCAAAAGACAAAACGTCCCAACTCCGTTGTGCAGAATTGGGACGTTGTTGAAAATCTTCATGTACCGCTGAATTCCGATTAGAAGTTTTTCGATTTCAGTTCACGATAGTTGCCCGGAACTTCCGCATCGCCGGCAAGGAACATCTTCACCGGTCCGATTCCTTTGGCGAGCCACAATTTTGCCGTGACACCGCTGGAAACGGTGGCTGATCCCACTTTCGCCGTTCTCGAAATAACCAAATAGTATGTTGTATATTTTACGCCGCCGACAGTAATGTCAACTTTTGATTCCCATTTGCCTGTTACCTTCAGCGCGATGACTGTCGGGGCTGCAGGGTTAGCATAGCTGGTATACGATTGTTCGAATGCCGTAAACTCGCCGCCGATTCCTGCTTTCGGTGATGCAAGCTTAATAAAGCGGAGTGAGTCAATGCGAATTCCGCCTGCTGCCGAATCTTTAATTACCGAACCGCGGAAGAAGAGGCCGAGGTTTGTTAAATAATAGTAGTCGGCGCTGGTGCTGTCATAATATGCGAAGACAGGCGTAAACTTTTTTGCGCCTCCGGGAGCAGTGAGCGTGGAATCATACACTAATGATGCTGAAGTTCTTCCACCGTTTTTTGCCGACACTACGGCTCCATATGTTGTACCAAAAATTGCTGAGAGGGGCGTTGCTGAACTGCCAAGTGTCCAAGAAGTGCTGTAAAATGCATCAGTTCCAGCAATCGGAGTTTCAGTATCCGCATTTGTAAAATATCCCGAATAATCGAAGCGATGTCCTGCAGTGAGCGGGAAAATATCGTTCGGAACCGTTTTGTCCTCAACTGCTACCGGATCATCGTCTTTTTTGCATCCGCTGAATGCCATCAGCGCAACTAAGACTGCCACACTAAAAACGGATAGTGATTGTTTCATTGTACCTCCCAATAAAAATGTTATGGTAAACGTGGATTGCTCTGAAATCGTTGGTAAGTTTAGTAAATGGAAGGTTGAGAGTCAAGCAGGGAAATATTTTCTCTACACATTTCTTTTGCATTTATCAGGTGACTTTGGCATATTCGGCAGAATGTTACAACAATTGGAGGAATTTTGAAAATCATTCAAATTTTATGCCTTTTTGCGCTTTCTTCAGGACTCATACATGCCGGCGGCTTTCAGCTCAATGAACATGGCGCTCGATCTATGGCCCAGGCAGGCGCATTTGCCGCACGCGCATCGGACGCGTCTGCCGTCTATTTTAATCCGGCAGGATTGGCATTTCAAATGCACAACTCGGTCTATCTTGGATCTACGGTGATTGCGCCCGATATAGATTTTTACGGACCCTCCAACCTCGGCTCGAATAAAAAAACTTCCATGGTGAGTCAGTTTTTCACTCCGGTCAATGCCTACATTCATTACGGAATTTCCGAAGATCTCCATATTGGCTTTGGCATTTTTAATCCTTTTGGACTCGGCACGGAATGGGATCCGCAATGGGAGGGACGCAGGATCAATATTAAAGCCGATCTGCAAACGTTTAGTTTTACTCCGACAGTTGCGTACAAAGTCAGTGACAACCTCTCTCTCGGCTTCGGAATGAATATCATCACCGGCAGCGTGAAACTGAAACAGGAAGTTGCCGGTGTTCCCGTCGGAAATACGCCGCCGATTGTTGAACTTGAACTGACAGGTAACAATATCGGATTTAATGCGGGACTTCTCTACAAATTTTCCGAAACCGAATCGTTCGGTGCATCATACCGAAGCGGAACAAAAGTTGAAGGCACCGGCTCTGCAACATTTACACCAAATTATCCTTCATTGAATCTTCCTCAGGGCGATGTCAGCGGAAATCTCGAATTGCCGGCAACAGCGTTCATCGGATTTTCCGGCAGTCCGATGGAGAATCTTGTTGTGGAAGTTGACTACCAATACATCGGCTGGTCAAGTTTTAAAGAATTGAAGATTGATTTTAAGAAAGATCAATCCTCAACCATCCAGCCGAAGAATTACGAAAACACGTATATCGTCAGAGCCGGCGGCGAATACTCGATGGATGAATTGAAACTGCGCGCCGGATATTTGTTTGATAACTCTCCCGTTCCACAGAAATATGTCGATCCGATTCTTCCCGATGCGGACCGGCATGGCTGGAATCTCGGAGCAGGATTCAACATTGCTGAATCCGTTTCGATTGATGCAGCATATCTTTTCCTGAAGGTCCGCCAGAATACGGTGACAAACACGGAAACGGCGTTCGACGGAACGTATAACGCCATTGCACATCTGTTTTCCATTAACATCGGATATTCATTTTAGTATTGGAGTGTACTGAGTATGAAAAATTATTTCGGAGTCCTAATTCTTGTTGCGCTGATTTCTTCAGGATGTAAAGATGATGCACCGTCCGGCATCCCTGCTCCAGGATTAGGGAGCATCAGCGTCTCTAAATACGTTGCTATCGGAAACAGCTTGACGGCAGGATATCAATCCGGCGGACTGTATCAGGACGGACAACTGTACAGCTTCCCGAATTTGATAGCCCAGCAGCTGAAAGCTGCAGGAGCTCCTCTCGGCAGCTTTGAACAACCGATTTGGGGAAATCCCGGATCACCGAATGCGGCCGGCAAGTCCGCACGGCTGGAGATACTTGCGTGGGGCAAAGACGGACCGGAAATCGGTTCGAGCGGTGCGAATGCAGGAGTCCCGACAAACGGATCACTTTCCCGGCCGTATGACAATCTCGGCATCCCCGGCGCATTGATCAGCGATTTTTTAGACACTGCTGAGTTTCTCCCCAAAACAGTTCAGCGATCCAATCCTTTCTTCGCTCATGTTCTCCGAAGCAAATCGTACGGCATCAGCGTATTTGACCAGGCAAGAAAAATTTCGCCAAAAGCTGACATCGTCACGTTTTGGCTTGGGAACAATGATGTTCTGCTCTTTGCTGCCGCGGGCGGAGCAGCCGTTGTCGGAAGCAGCGTTGTCCCGATATCACCAACATCGTCCGGATCATTTGCGGCGGATTATGCAAAAGCATTGGATTCATTGCGAGCGGCCTTCCCGAATGCAAAAATTATCGTGGGGAACATTCCGGATGTCCGCGCAATTCCGCATTTTACCACGGTCGGACCTCTTGTTGCAGCAAATCTTCAGGGTGTGATTCCGATCAGTTACCAAAAACATGGAACCACGGGTGTCGGAGACGGTGCTTCATTAATGACAGGTGCTAATGCACCGCTGATGCCTCTTGGCGCCGGCGCTTACGTAACGCAAATCAACCAACCGACCGGAAAATATTATAAAGATAACAACCTGCCGCTTCCTCCCGGCATTGATACAACCAAAGGATTCGGTATCGATTACCGTAATCCGATTCCCGATGCGTTGATACTGGACTCGGTAGAATTGGTGATGGCGGGAAATGCGCTGGCATCATTTAATCAAACGATTGCTTCCGTTGCCGCTGCGAAAGGAGCCGTGCTGGTCGATGTGAACGGAATTTTTAATACCATTCATAAAAACGGACTGACGATTGGCGGGGATAAATTTACCACCGAATACATTTTAGGCGGGTTGTTCAGTCTTGACGGCATCCATCCTTCTTCAAAGGGAGCAGGAATCGTCGCCAATGAGTTTATCAAGACGATAAATGCAAAATTTGGATCGCATATTCCCCAGGTTGATATTTCCCGTCTCCCCGGAATTCCGGCGCCTCTCGGAAAATATGTACAGTCTTCAATGCTGCCGAAATTCTCTTCCGTGGATGCACGGACGCTGATGGGATTGGGAAAAAATTAATTCTGAGAAATAATGAAACCTGAAAGAAAAAACCCGCCTATGCGGGTTTTTTCTTTTTCAATGTTTTAATTCGTCGGGATGTATTTCATCATGATTTTCGAACGGTTCAAGATGAGTGATAATGTGGGTTTTCTGTTTCAGTGCATTGGAGAGCGCCGATTCTATTTCTGTGGAAACGGCATGAGCATTTTCGATTGAAGTTCCCCTGGGAAAAAGCAGATGAAATTCCATCCAAACGGAGATACCGCTGTCTCGATACCGCAATTCATGATAGTGCACACCGCGGCCGGTTGTTTCTTTTTTAAGGACTGAATGAATTTTTTGTTCCAATTCCGGATTCGCTTCATCCATTAATCCGCCCACCGATTGGCGGACGAGTTTTCCCCCTTCCCATAATATGTTCACCGCCACGGCAATAGCAATGATCGGATCAAACAGAAGCCATCCGGTCCAGAGTGTTAAGAACAATCCTGCCACAACGCCGAAACTTGTCCAGGAGTCCGTCAGCACATGTTTTCCGTTTGCAATCAGAATCAGCGAGTTTGATTTTTTTCCCTGCCACACCAAAAATCCGCCCAACGCAAGATTGATGACCGACGCTCCAAAGATAATGTATGCACCATGATCGAGATTCTGCAAAACGATTCCGGACACAAGTTTCTGGATCGCTTCATAGAGAATAAACATCGCCGCGAGAATAATTAATGCTCCTTCGATTCCCGCGGAAAAAAAACTGACTTTATCATGTCCGTAGGGATGGCTTTCATCGGCAGGCTGGTAACTGAGCCACATACTGTAAGCGGCGAACGCCACGGCGATGATATGAACGACAGATTCCGCAGCATCGGAGAGAATCGCGGCGGAGCCGGTGATGAGATAAGCGTACCACTTTCCGGTCAGCATCAGCACACCGATGCCGAGAGAGAGGCGGATGGCAAATTGCTGCTGTTGACGAGTCGTGTGCATAAGTAGATAGTACTAATATTTTGCGGTTTAAGAAATGGAATTTGTGAAGAAGTTTTTATGGTTTTGGAGAAGAAACGATCCTTTCGTATATTTTATCTGGAACAAACCGCCGAGGTGGTGTCCCGCGTACGATAATTTTCCTCGGCGGGATGTCGTCCCGATTGAATTAGGTGTTCCAAAATCGGGACTCCAGAATTGGCTTTGTTCTTTACATTATTGTTTTATTCGCCGAGGTGGTGGAATTGGCAGACACACTAGCCTTAGGAGCTAGCGCCCGAAAGGCATTAAGGGTTCGAGTCCCTTCCTCGGCACTGAAACACAAAAATTTTTTATATAATGCAGGCAGAAT
>CAZQSI010000054.1:2532-17521 GCA_964596155.1 uncultured Chitinophagaceae bacterium | reverse complement strand
ATTTTGAGCTGGTGACGAGACTTGAACTCGTGACCTGCTGATTACGAATCAGCTGCTCTACCAACTGAGCTACACCAGCAAAGTGTCAATAAATATACTAAATGAGAGCACATTTTGCAATCGAATGAGTGAACATTCATGGCGATCCATTCAATACACTAACACAAACCGTGGTTGAATCAACAAACAATTTATTTTTTTCGGTTGCTTCTTTTTGTGAAACTTGTCATACTATTTATTATTGATCAGGAGAGCGTGTGGCATTACACAATGTTCAGTATATCGCCGAAACACTCATACCGCCGTTATTCGCGTCGCTCGATTCGACGTTCAAGGAATTTAATGCAATCCCCCATACCGAAGAGACCGGAAAAATTATCTACACAAAATTTTCCGCGTTACTGCAGGATTCAAATCTGATAAAATTATACACGATCTCTTCAAAAATAATTTTTTTTAAGACGAAGAATCCGGGAATGTGCGACGACGAAATTGAAAGCATGGTGCTTTATTGGCTCTTTCTCAACAGATATTTGCTGGTGTACAACCGAAATCATCCTCAGCTGCAGACGCGCAAGGCGTTTTATCTGCATGCAAAGGAAGTAATTTACAAATCACAGGGCCTCGATTTTGCGGAAGTGAAAACCGTGGAGCTGTATGCAAAAATCAACCACTCCAATATTCTCATTCCGCCCCATTTTGCCGTCGACCGGCGGTATGTTACCGTTGATCTCGGCCTTGACGATATAAAGCTCTGACGGCGTTCCGCTGAAGCTATTCTCCGCATTTTTGTGTACTTTTCCATAACATCTTCCAATGATTATCCCGTTGCATTCCATGAAAATATTTGTTCTTCTTTTACTGATGACGGCAGGAGTACACGCTCAGCAGGGACGCGTAGAACTCCGTTCCGTGTTCTCGCCGACGTTGAGTACAATGAAGCAGTACAACATTTACCTCCCCGAAGGATACGACGTTGACTCGGATCATTATCCCGTGTTGTATCTGTTTCGGGGAGCGGTTGATGAATGGGTCGATCCGAATGAGGACAACAGCAGACGCGGAACAATCGTCACCGTGTACGATTCCCTCATCGCGAAGAAAAAAATCGGAAAGATGATTTTGGTCATGCCGAGTCTCGGCGCCCCTGCACCGCAAATCGAATATACCTATCTCATCAATGATCTGATACCGCACATCGACGGACAATTCCGAACCATTCCCGGACGATGGCACAGAGCGGCAGACGGATTTTCGCTCGGCGGTCTGATTGTCACCAATCTGCTGGCATCAGTCCCATCGCATTTCACATCCATCGGATCGTATGACGGAACGTTATCGCTCTTCAACAATTCGCCGTTCATTAACGCAAGCCCGTCGTTCATCTATACCTTGCGTCAGGTTCAATTGCTCTATCATACGGCATCAGTGGGAGGAAATAATTTCGCGAGCAATACAACTACATTCAATGTTCTCAACGGAAAAGGAATTTTCAATCATTTCCCTTCACTTGGTCTGCATCCGAATGCGCAGCACAATTGGTACTATGCCGATTGGCATATGGGAATTACGATGCCGCTCCATTGGCAGAACATTCATTCCGCGGCGAACAGTCTCCATTTGACATTTTCCCCGCAGCCGGGAGGGACAATTTTTTCCGGAACAGGCGAACTGAAATGGTCCCGGACAATAGTTCCGGATTCGGTGACAACGCATCTGTTCTATTCGAAGAACAACGGGAAGAATTGGACGAAGTTTTTCACAACAACGGGAAATGATTCTGTGGTGCAATGGAATACGCTTCCTCTTTCGGACGGCACCCGGTACCGGTTGAAAATTATCAGTGCGTCGGACACACTGTTCGGATCCGTGATCAGCGAACCATTCACCGTCAACAATCCTGGCAACGGCGCACCCGATGTCGAAATCGCCGGTCTGAGCAATGGAGATACCATCTCCGGCACCTATAATCTGCAATGGTATGCCGGTGATGCGGACGGCGATGCTCTGAATATCACCATCCACATTTCGCATGACGGCGGAACATCGTGGAACCAGCTCGTTTCGTCCATCGTTAATTCCGGCAATTATCTTTTTAATACTCGGTTTATTGCCAACGGAAACAATGTCCGATTCCGCATCACCGCAGATGATGGAACGGTCTCTTCGCAGACGGTCTCTCCCATCGTGATTCTCCACAATAAGAGGATCCCCCTTCTCAATGCTTCGTTTCAGCATCTCACGGGCACAAGCGACGCGATATTCGCAGCGGTGGGAATGTCGGCCGATTCACTCCGTGATGCTAATTATACAATTACATTTTCGGAATCAGAAGGAATTAAACGGTACTCGGTCGTTGATCGAAACAATCATCCCGTCGTGACGAATGCAACCGAGTTGGACGGGACAACGGAAGGTCCTTTGTTTAACGGATTCCGCCTTCTGATACAGGATTTCCCGACACCGATCGTCAATGTCGATGCATCGCGCTGGATCACGGGAACATCCCCGCTGCTGACGGAGATTAAATTGATCGACATAGTGACTGATACCGGAACTGTTGCTGCCAAACCGTTCCCTGCGGATTATGAGATTCGCGTCCACAACACCGTTAGAGATACGACCCTCTCGATGTTCGGCGCAATCGGACAGCCGGTCAATTTTCAGGTGTGGAATACAACGCTCAACAGACCGACAAAAGTTATTTTTGTGGAACTTGACGGCAACGGATCGCTCAGCCGGAATGATGAACTCTATTTTGTGGAGTTTGATTCATTGAAAAATCCGACGGTAACATGGCATGTACAATTCGTCGGCAATGAAACGGACGTTCCTCCTGTCAGCGGCGACAAATATTTCGTGAAAATCATGAAGCCGCTGACGGTGTTTGATACGTATCAATTTATATTTTATCCGGCACTTTCTGTCGATCACGGCACAGCATCACCGGATCAATATTCTCTTGCACACAATTTTCCGAATCCTTTCAATCCATCAACGGCAATTCGTTTTTCCATCCCTCACCGATCGGTTGTGACGCTGACCGTCACGGACATCCTCGGCCGCACCGTGCAAACGCTTCTGAACAAATCACTGGATGCCGGAGTTCATACTGTTGACTGGAATGCTTCCGCCGTTGCCAGCGGAATCTATTTTTACCGATTGACTGCCGGAATCTTTTCCGAAACAAAAAAAATGCTGCTCACCAAATAAAGTATTTATGAACCGTCTTTGTATCGCCGCCGTTCCTCTGTTCGCACTCGCTGTACTGCTGTTACCGTCGGTTGTGTCGGCCCAAAAAAGCTCAGCGTGGAGCGTTCTGACATCTTCCCCGCCGCAGTCGGGACGCTACGAAGATATCAGTTTCATCAGTCCCGTGGAAGGTTGGGCGGTCGCCGGGACCTCCACACTGATCCGCACGCTGGACGGAGGAACATCGTGGGACGAAATTCAAGCACCGGCGCCGTACATTCTCTATTTTCGCTGCCTCACGCTGCTCAATTCCACTACGGCGTTCATCGGTTCGTTGAGTCCTTCATATCCACTGATTGTCACGAGAAACAGAGGAAAATCATTTTCTGCCGTTGCTGTTTCCGGAAAAGCTCCGAGAAAAGTCTGCGGGCTTTTCAGTATCAATCAGATGATCTACGGCGTTGGCGGATATGACGGTGCCGCAACACTTGTCCGATCGGCGGATGCGGGAACGACATGGACGGGAATCGACATGACGCCGTTCGCTGTTTCGCTTGTGGACGTTCATTTTTTTAATGACAGCGTCGGATTGACGACCGGCTCGGCAGACGGATCGTCGTACAACAGCGGTACATCAGTCGTGCTGCGGACGACAAACCGGGGCGATTCCTGGGAACCTGTATATAAATCCACGCGCACAAAGGAATGGGGATGGAAACTGTTTTTTATCAATGATTCGGTCGGATACGTCAGCATCGAACGGCGTTCCCCCGATCCGATCGGAGTATTTTATCTCAAAACTTCCGACCGCGGGAAAACTTGGTCTGAACATTTTTTTATTCAGGATTATGATGTGGAAGGAATCGGTTTCATCGATGAATCGACAGGATGGATCGGCGGATGGACCGGTCCGACGTATCAATCCACCGACAGCGGAAAAACATGGAGCGAGTTTTCCATGAGTAATAGGATGATCAATCTGAACAGAATCCGGCGGATCAATGATACGTTGATGTACGGTGCAGGGACGCAAATTTTCAAATATCACTCTCCGGTCATTACGACGGTGAAGGATCAATCACCCGCAGCGCCGGGAACACTTGTTGTTCAGCAAAATTATCCGAATCCGTTCAATCCCTCCACCACCATCACATTTACGCTGCCGGAATTCAGCACGGTGAGAATTTCCGTTTTCAACGCACTCGGACAGCGTGTGGAAGGAATTATGGACAATCCGAAACCGGCAGGAACATATTCGATGCAATGGCATCCTGCGGCATCCGTTCCGAGCGGCGTCTATTTTTATATGATTGAAACCGAACGGACGGCTGTCGTCAAATCAATGATCTATCTGAAATAAATGTCATCACCCGTCAATCCAAAACGCGTTTACACCGTCAAAGAGCTTCCGCACCGGGAAGGAACTGTCGTCTATTGGATGGGGCGCGACATGCGGATGAACGACAACTGGGCGCTGCTGTTTGCGCAATCGCTTGCGATAAAATACAGAATGCCGCTTGCCGTCGTCTTCGCGCTCCCCTCCGGATTTCTGGAAGCGACCAAACGTTCGTACGGCTTCATGCTGAAAGGATTGCACGGGGTTGAAGCATCGCTGAACAAGAAAAATATTCCGTTCTATCTTCTTCCCGGCCTCCCCGAAAAAGAAATTCTCCGGTTTGCCGCAACGTACGGGGTAACGAAGCTTGTCACCGATTTCAATCCGCTGACAGTGGTGGATCAGATGAAAAACGCCGTGGCGCAAAAGATCAATGCCTCCGTTTATGAAGTAGATGCTCACAATATCGTCCCGGCCAGAATTGTTTCGGATAAAATTGAATTCGGCGCCTACACGATTCGTCCGAAAATTCATCGGCTCCTTCCCGAATTTCTGGATCACTTCCCGCCGGTGCGGAAGCATCCGTTTGATTGGCCGCATGAAGTTCCTCGTGTTGATTGGGAAAAAGCAGATAAGAGTCTGAAGATCGATCGCACGGTACCGGAAGTTGCCGGAATCGATCCGGGAGAAAAAAGTGCGCTCCGGCGGCTCGATCAGTTTCTCGCATCGGGACTTTCTCGTTACGATGCGGACCGGAACGATCCGACGAAGAATGGCCAATCCCGTCTCTCGCCGTTTCTTCATTTTGGTCATCTTGCTCCCCAGCGTGCGGTGCTCTCCGCCGTTCAGGCGGCAGGCCGTCCGATCTCAACGATCATCCGGAAACCGAAAAAAGGAGAAGAGCAGAAGAGTCATTATGCCGCTGCATTTCTGGAGGAACTCATTGTCCGGCGCGAATTATCGGACAACTTTACATTCTATAATAAGCGATATGAAACATTCGACGGTTTCCCCGCCTGGGCGCAGCGGTCGATCAACGAACATCGAAACGACCGCCGGGAAAAGCTCTATTCCCTGAAGCAATTCGAGCGGGCCGAAACGCACGACACGCTCTGGAATGCTGCGCAGATGGAAATGGTGCAGACCGGAACGATGCACGGGTTTATGAGAATGTACTGGGCGAAGAAGATTCTGGAATGGACCCCCGCGGTTGAAGAGGCGATGCTGATTGCAATTTATCTAAACGATAAATACCAGCTGGACGGACGAGATCCGAACGGCTATGCGGGAATTGCCTGGAGCATCGGCGGAGTGCATGACCGGGCTTGGTTCGACCGTCCGGTCTACGGAAAAATCCGATACATGAACGAAAGCGGTTGCAGAAGAAAATTCGATGTCGATCTGTACATCCGCCGCATCACGGCAAAGGATGCAGAAGCGGATTAAAACAGAACACCAATGAAGACGCCGTGATACCGCCTCCGGTAATCGAGCGCATTGTCGCTCATATTCCATTGCTGTGCTTCAAAACGGTATCCTGCCAGAATGCCGTCGAACAGCAATTCGGAAAAAATACACTGCACTTCGGCAGCTGCGGAAGTCTGCGATCCGTAATCGGTGCTGAATCCTTCCGACGCGTAATAGATCGTCCCCACGGCAAACGCCTGCACACCGAACGTCTTTGTAAAATATTTGTATTTCAATCCTGTGCCGATGCCGAGACTCCCCACATCAAACGAGGAAACGGAACTGTTGGGCGATTGCGCCCGGACGTAATTTGCGGCGACGACCACCGGAAGCACGAACGAGGTTTTCGATCCGCGCGACGTGCCGAGAGGAATATCGTTGTGGGAATCTCCGTACACGGAAAACGATTCGCGACGCTGTCCGGTGCGGTCGGTAAATTCCTGATAGCCGACGGCAAAGCGTCCTCCCTGCTGCCGGTATTCGATGAACGGCACCGCCGTTGAGAATTCGATGCTGTTGGAATCGGACGACGTATTGGAGGGTGCTTTGGAAAACCGCTGTGCGTTATAACTGACGCCGAGCGAGCGGAACTCCGTCAGCATCAGATATTCATACCCGAAATCCTGAGCGTTGAGAAATGTAACGGAAACGAACAGAGCGCTGAGTATCATTTTCATGTCAGGATAATAATATAAATTGCCGAAAGATTCATTATATTTATTCAAACAGTCAAGGAATCCGAATGAAACTCTTAGCCGCACTTCTCGTTTGTTGTTCGCTGCTTGCTGCACAGCAGAAGGAACTGACCATTCTTCACTGGAATGATTTCCATGCGCAGAATCTTCCGTATCAGGTAAAGACAAAAAACAGAGTCACCAATACCGACACGTCGTTCTTCGTGGGAGGAAGCGCCACGCTTGCCGCGTACATCAAACAGCAGCGGGCCGCATCGCGCAACGTGCTGCTGCTCAATGCGGGAGATGATTTCCAGGGAAGTCCGATCTCCGCCATCACCCAGGGACGCTCGCAGATCGAACTGATGAACCTGCACAATCCCGATGCGATGGCGCTCGGTAATCATGATTTTGATTACGGCCGCACGGTGATGAGCGGCTACATGCGCACAATCACGTTTCCGATGCTCGGAGCGAACATCATCGACGACAGGACCAACAAACCGTATGCGGCGCCGTATGTGATTAAAACCATCGACGGCATTTCCGTCGGCATCATCGGATTGATGACGGAAGAACTTCCCACGCTCTCTCTTCCCGACAATGTGAAGGAGTTGACGGTGAAAAGTCTTTCCGCTACCGTGAACGGACTCATTCCCGAATTAAAGAAGCAGAAGGTCGATCTCATTATCGCCGTAACGCACAACGGCGTCCGCGAGGATTCCATTCTAGCCGTCAATTCCCCCGATCTTGACATCATCGTCGGCGGTCACAGTCACACGCCGCTTTTTCGTCCGAAAATTGTGAACGGCATCGTGATCGTCCAGGCAGGATCGCGCGGCCGCTGGCTCGGAAAAGTAACGGCAATCGTTGATACGGAAAAGGATACGGTCATCCGTTCGTCGGCGGAGTTGATTGAATGCCGGACGGCGGATATCACACCCGATTCCGTTGTTCATGCAAAAGTGATGGAGTTGGAATCACTCGCATCCAAGGAATTAAACGAGCAGATCGGCGTTCTGAAATCTGACTGGAAACGGGACGGAGATGCCGAAAGCGCCATCGGCAACTGGATTTCCGACGCAATGCGGAGCTATGCCGGCACGGACATCGCCGTACAAAACAGCGGCGGCATCAGAAAAGATATGCTCGCGGGACCTGTTGTTGTCCGTGATTTCTGGGAGGTCAGTCCGTTCGGCAACACGCTGGTGACGTTTACGGTGGACGGAGCAACGCTCAGAACAATGGTGCAGCATCAGCTCTCCATTCAGGGAGACTTCTGCCAGGTCTCCGGGATGACGATTACGTACCGCATCGTCTCCGGAGAAAAATTGCTGCACAATCTGAAAGTGAACGGCGTGTTGGTAAACGACGCCGGGAAATATTCCGTTGTCACCAATAATTACGTTGCGGCACAATCAAAAAAATATTTCGGCATCGAACTTGCTCCCGACCGGCTCACGCAATTGAATACCACCGACCGTGATGTGTTGATCGCGGCGGCGCGGAAACAGCAATCGCTCGACGCGCGTGTTGAAGGAAGAATCAAAGAGACGGCGGAATGAACCGGACGATTTTTATCATATGTACGGCGGCGGCATTGGTGTTCAACGCCTGCGATGATTCATCGACGGGAACCGTCACGGACATTGAAAAGATTGTGTTTCCTCCCGCCAACATCAGTTATAACAACACCATTCAGCCGCTCTTCAACATCGGCTGCGCAACGTCCGGCTGTCATGACGCAAAAACGCGCGCCAGCAATCTCGATCTTTCGGATTATCTTGGATTCCGTCAGCGGTTTTATGACGTAGTCATCAAGGGAGATACGATCAACAGCCGGCTCATCTGGAATCTGGAAGGAAGAATCGGAACGGCGCCGATGCCGCCGCAGCGTCCGCTGAATGCAAATCAGATCAGAGGGTTCAAACAATGGATTCTCGAAGGGGCGACCGACACCATCAGATGACCGGAGGTTCCGTTATCTGGTGAGCAGACGCAAAAAATCCTGTTCCAGCGTATTCCTCGGCTGCTCGACAATACGGCCGAGTTCCATTCCGTCTCGGATGATGATGATCGTCGGAACGCGCATGATGTTGTATTGATCCGTCGTTCCGTCGTCGCTCTTCTTTGTTCTGTCCACTCCGAACAACACCACGCTGTCCGGCGCAACACCGGCGGCATCGAGCACCTTAAACATCCGCGGCACTTCCCGTTTTGAATCCCCGCACCATGTGCCGACAACCGTCACGAAGCGGACATCCTTGGCAAGCGGCGCGATCTGCTTCACCGCCGCCGAATCGATATGATAGGAATCATAATTTGGTTTAAACCACGAAAAGAGCGAATCATGCTCAAGATGATTCCGCTGCATAAATCCCTTCAGCACTTTCGTACCGGAAAGTTCCATGACCACGGAAGGAGTCTGCGCCGGCGCGGCGGAGAAGATAATGACGATCAATAACGAAATGAGCAATGGTGTGGTACGGTTCATGATTTTTTTCCTTTAACGAGCCGAATGTCGCTGCCCCAGAATAATTTTGCCCTGAGAACATCGTAATAACTTCTATCCTTTTGTTTAATCAGTTTAATCACATGGTCCGCTTTGCTGACGGTGAACGTCGCCGGCGGAGTGAAGATTTGTTCCAGCTGACCGTCCGCGGTCACCCTCGCTTCATTCGAAAGATGCTCCACAACAATGCGGATGGTGCCGGTATCCGGAACGATTACCGTTCGCGCGGAAAGCGAATGGGGTGAAATCGGCTGAACGATAATGACGCCGGTGGTTGGCGCAACAATCGGTCCGCCGGCAGCCAGTGAATATGCCGTCGATCCGGTCGGCGTCGCCAGAATAATGCCGTCCCCCGAATAGCTGACAAGATAATCGTCATCCACATAGACGGAAAGATGGATCAGCCGCGACGACGTGCTGTTATCCACCACCACATCGTTCAATGCAAAGAATTCGGATTGACCGTCATCCGGCGTGGTTTTCAGCAGCATCCGGTCTTCAATAATGTGGTTGCCGCTGACGATCTCCTGAATCATCGTGCCGATTTCCGCGGTGGAAACCTCCGCCATAAATCCCAGCTTGCCGAGATTCACGCCGAGAATCGGCGTTTCGGAACGTCCCACCATCCGGGCGGCGGAAAGAATTGTTCCGTCCCCGCCGAAGGCAACGATGATGTCGCTGTGTGCGACAAGATCCGGTCCGGCAAGAAAGCGTTTCTCCGCCATCTCGCCGACGGGTTTCTTCACAAAGGATTTCTCGAGATCCGAATGAAAAAAGAACTCAAGCGTGTACTGCACGCCAAGCTTCAGCAGCGCTTCCACCGCCTGATGAAGAGAATCCTTCGCGCTGTTTCCGACGATGCCGATTCTCATGATGATCCTTTTGTTGTTTCATTGACAAAACTCAATCGTACTTCGCTGAGCACCGCCGCGAAAAATTTCTCCTGTTCGGGAGTGAGGTTGCCCTTCATTGTTTCTTTCAGCATTTCCAGCATATCAATCGTCACTCCCGCCTGATCGAGATGTTTCTCGACGGCGTTCGTTGCCGGATTCTTGATCCGCCCCATTTGCATCAGGGCGGCTGCATGCAGCGATGAAATCAGCTGAGTAAATAATTCGTTCTGTTTATCGTTCATCATTGTCGGCCGGATGGTGTTGCCCGGAATCTCTTCTCCCACAGTTTGCAGTACTTTGTAAAGACGTACGCGGAGGAAAATAACGCCAGCAGCAATCCCTGCACGCCGTCGAGAAATCCTCTCCGGATCAGATACATCCGCACAAACTGCCACCAGGGACGAATGATGATATCCGTAAGTTTGAAAAATTTTTCGTTCTTCACAAGTTCTTCCGCCGCAAGGGATGTGTATTTGTTGAATTTGGAAAAGTAGTGATAAATATTCGGGTCGGTAAAGTGGAGCAGATCGTTGTTCAACCGGCCCGCTTCTCCGTTCAGCGTCAATCCTTCATGCACTGTTGCATCATTAAACACCGCGCGTTCCTTATGAAAGAGCCGCGCCACTCTTCCGGGGTACCAACCGGAGTGTTTTATCCACTTTCCCAGAAAGTACGCCCGCCGCGCCACGGTAAACGCCGCCTCTTTCGGTTCGGACATGAGGATGCGGTGAATTTCATCCACCAGCGCCGGCATCACACGCTCGTCAGCATCGAGCCAGAGCACCCAGGAATATTTCGTCTGTTTCACGGCAAATTGTTTCGCAGCGGCAAAACCTTCCCAGGGCTGGATAAAAACATTCGGTGTAAATTTTTTTGCTATTGCGGCGGTTTGATCGCAGCTTTCCGCATCGACAACAATAATGTCGTCGCAGAATTCGACGCTTCTCAGGCAGGCTTCGATGTTATGCGCTTCGTTCTTTGTAATGACAATCACCGAAAGATCAATCATGCGGCTCCCTCCTTTCCGGCAACCGGGGAAGCAAACGCCAATCCGATCGTGAACCAGACGAAGACCATAATTTCATGATCGCCGAAATTCCATTCGAACATTCCGTTGACAAGAAATCCTGAAAAGACTGCGATCGATCCGAGTGCAATATTCCGAATGAACGGATCCTGTCTGTAACGGCGCAGGATGGCGATTTCCGACGCCGCTATTGAATAAAACAAGTAGAGTACGGCAATGAGTCCTACAGCACCAAGCGTGACAAGCAGATGAATGAAATTATTATGCAAATGTCCGGCCGGTTCATCGCCTGTCGGAGTCCGGTACGTCAGATATGTTTCATAGAGATCGATATCGCCGAACCCGAACAGAGGACGGTCCTGCCACATCGTTAATCCTGTGGACCACATATTCAGCCGGCCGACATTGGTCGGATTGGAAAGATCGACGATGCTTTTCGCCCGATCAATCTGCTGTTCGGGAGCAAAAGAGAAAAAGAGAATCATACCTGCGGCGATGACGCCGAAAAGCGAACGATAATGCAGCAGACCGATGACAAGAAGTCCGAACAAAAGGCCGAGCCAGGCGCTCCGCGTATTCGTGAGGAGCAATGCGGAGAGTATCGGAACGAAAGCGGCGGCGTAAAATAATTTCTCCTGTGACGGAGTTTCTCTGCTGACAAGGAACGGAGCAAGCATCAGCACCATGATCATCTTTAATCCTCCCGTCGTCATGTAATGCTGAAACAGATAGAGCCGTTCCGAGTGATCCGCAAAATAAAAGTAGATTTCGACCGCAGAAAGAAGTGCGACGGAGCCGGCAAGAAGCATCACTCCCTTCCGGATTTTATCCCGTGAATTAAAGGAGATCACAACGGCATAGACGATCAGAATCAGCAGAAGCCGCTTCGTATTCGCTAATGCATCCAGCCGGTGGTCGGAGACGATTGCGGAGATGATTTCCGCCGCGGCATAGGCGGCAACGGCATAATCGATCGGCGTTTTCGGGATGATCCATTGTTTCTCCGCAATGAGCAGAGCCGTGACGGACAACGCCGCCAGTCCGAACAACAGCGACGATGCCGCTATTGATACGGAGATGATGCAGACCTGCAGCACGAGAATCCAATAGAGCGACTGCGATATTCGTTCGGAAAGAATCATTGATGCGCGAATTGCAGATCGTGAAGTTTCTTATAGAGTCCGTTCTTTTGTTTCAGCAGTTCCACATGTCGTCCCTCCTGTACCACTTTTCCCTGTTCGAGCACAATAATCCGGTCGGCGTTTCTGATGGTGGACAACCGGTGGGCGATAACGAACGATGTTCTGTTCTGCATCAGACGCTCCATCGCTTCCTGAACAAGAATTTCGCTTTCGGAATCGAGCGCGGACGTTGCTTCGTCAAAAATCATAATGGGAGGATTTTTCAGCAGCGCGCGGGCGATGGAAATCCGCTGCCGCTGTCCGCCGGAGAGCTTCACTCCGCGGTCGCCGATGATGGAATCGAATCCGCGCGGCATCTCGTCGATAAACGACAATGCGTTTGCCGCTTTTGCCGCTTCGCGGATTTTTTCAATCGGATAATTGTCCAATCCGTAGGCAATGTTGTTGCGGACCGAATCGTTGAACAGAATCGTTTCCTGCGTTACAATGCCGATTTTATCGCGGAGCGATTTTACGTCAATCCCGCGGATATTTCTTCCGTCAATATAAATTCCCCCTTCGAGCGGATCGTAAAATCTCGGCAGCAGATCGACGAATGTCGTTTTCCCGCCGCCGCTCGGACCGACCAGCGCGACGAGTTCCCCTTTTTTCACACGCACATTCACTCCGGAGAGGACGAGACGGCGCGCTCCCGTTTCGGTAGTATAGCCGAACGAAAGATCGCGATATTCCACCATGCTCTCGATCGTATCAATCGGCTCGGCGCCGGGAGAATTCTGAACGGCGGGCTGAGTGTCGAGAATTTCAAAAATCCGTTTCCCAGCCGCCGAAAATTCCTGCAGCCGGTTGTTCACGCTTGCCAGATCTTTCACCGGCGGCATGATTTGAAAAATTGCGAAAAGGAAACCGAGGAATTCCGCCGCTTTCATCTCCCCTGTTATCAGCACCTGCTGTCCTCCGAACCAGATGATCACCGCACCGGCAAGAATCGAAAGCAGTTCCGTGGACGGAGAGGAAAGATTCCTGATTCTCGTCATTTTCAGAATCGTTTTGAAATAGCTCTGCGTCTCCCTCCGGAATTTGCGGTTTTCGAATTCTTCCATCGCGAACGCTTTCACCACTTTCACGTTGGAGATGGTCTCCTGCAGCACGGAAGTGATATCCGCCATTTTTTCCTGCATCAGTCCGCTTTGTTTGTGCAGCCGAAGTCCGATGGATGAGATGATGAGCAGGATCAGCGGAAACACGATAAACGCCAGCAGCGTCAGTTTCCAGCTGAGCGTGAATGCGATGGTGAGGAAGACGATGATCAGCAGCGGTTCCTTCACGAGCGTGACAAAACTTGCCGATACGCCGCCGTTCACTACGTTGACGTCGTTGGTGACGCGGGAAATCAGATTGCCGGTCCGTTCATTGGTAAAATAACTGAGCGAAAGGTTGTGCAAATGTTCGTAGAGTGCATTGCGAAGGTCGCGCATAAGACTCTGCTCCACCCGCGCCATCAGATACGACTGGCAGTAATCGAAAATGTTCTTCATCATAAACACGATGAAAATTAAACTGCAGATTTTAAAGAGCGCTTCCGATTTGGTTCCTGCAAAGAGAAAATCGCGGATTTGGGTCTCGACGTATTGCTTCACACCGACGATTTCGTTCGGCACCAGCTGATTCTTCGGCGGCGTCTGCGTCGCTGCAACTTCCACCGGCGTCTGATCGAACAGGGTTTCAAGGAGCGGAATGGTCAGATAAATGGATGCGCCGCTGAAGAGTGAGAACATCACTGTGCAGAGAATTGACAGACCGAGTGTTTTCCAGTACGGCCGGACATAGGAAAGAATTCTGAGAAATATTTTCATGATACTGCGGCACAACGGCCGCGTTGGTCCTTTGTGCTGTTACGGTGTTAACTCTTTCAATCGGGCAATCGCCTCTGCGGACACAGGCGGCATTTCCGTCCCGTGTTTGCGTGCTTCCTGAAACTCCCAGCTTTTTGCGAAAACCACCAGTGTGTGCAGCGACGAATAATAGGCGAGCAGAAAACCGTGAAAGCCGTCTTTATATCCTTTCAGCGAAACGTACATCCGGAGGAACGCCGAGAGCGGATTGGCGATGAAATGATACCAGCGGATCGTTCTGCCGGAGGACAATTTATTCACCACGTCCAGCGAGGAATAATCATTCATCTTTTCGAGATAATGACTGAGCGAAAGATAGGTATAGTGATTCAGATCGGCTTTCAGCCGTCCTATCCTGCCGTTCACGAGAAATCCTTCATGCACCGGGCGGTGGTTCATATGTGCTCCCGATTTTTTAAAGAGACGCAGCTGATAGCCGGGATACCATCCGCCGTACCGAATCCATTTTCCGAGAAAATAACTTTTCCGCGGAACTTCATATCCGTCCGCAGCATCCGCCTCCTTGATAACAACGAGAATCTCATCCCTCAGTTCCTCCGTTACCTCTTCGTCCGCATCCACGGAAAGCACCCAATCATGTTTCGTCTGCAGAACGGCAAATTCCTTTTGGGCTGAAAATCCTCTCCAGGGATGTATAATCACCGTTGCTCTCAGCGATTGCGCAATGGCAACAGTGGCATCCGTGCTTTCGGCATCCACAACAATCACCTCGTCCGCCCATCCGACGCTTTTCAGACATCGGGCGATGTTCGGTGCTTCGTTTTTTGTTATGATGGCAACAGAGAGCATTGGAAAAATATTAAATTAGAAAATTGAGAAAATAACAAATT
>CAZQSI010000054.1:0-2432 GCA_964596155.1 uncultured Chitinophagaceae bacterium | reverse complement strand
ACACCTTTGGTGCTCCACGGTTTCATCTCTTCGAGCGGACCCATGAACATTTCAAACATGCGCAGCGCATCCGCTCCGTATTCTTTGGTGACATCATCCGGATTCACCACATTGCCGAGCGACTTCGACATCTTTTTTGAATTTTCGCCGAGGATGATTCCCTGATGACGCAGTTTCATGAACGGTTCCGCCGTCGTCACATATCCGAGATCGAACAGCACTTTATGCCAGAAGCGCGCGTACATCAGATGGAGCACTGCATGCTCCGATCCGCCGACATAGAGATCGACCGGCATCCAATACCGCTGTTTATCCAGATCGCAGAATATCGCGTCGTTCTTCGGGTCGATGTAGCGGAGATAATACCAGCAGCTTCCTCCCCATTGAGGCATCGTGTTTGTTTCGCGTCTCCCTTTTTTTCCGCTCTTCGGATCGACAACAGCGACCCAGTCGGCAGCCAGAGCAAGCGGAGATTCCGTCGTCCCGCTCGGCTGGAATTTCTGAAGATCGGGCAGCACCAGAGGCAAATCCCGTTCATCCATGCCAGTCATCGTTCCGTCTTCCCAGTGAATGATCGGAATCGGTTCACCCCAGTACCGCTGGCGGGAAAAGAGCCAGTCCCGCAATTTGTAATTGATTTTCTTCTTTCCGATTCCTTTGGATTCGAACCATGCAACGATTGTACTGCATGCTTCCTCATACTGCATGCCGTTGATGCTCACCTCTCCGTTTGAGGAATTAACGCACGGTGCATCGGAAGCAACAAACACTTTTTCCCGGACATCATGCGGCGATGTTACAACTTCCGCAATCGGCAAGGAAAACTTTTTTGCAAATTCCCAGTCCCGTTCATCGTGAGCAGGAACCGCCATGATCGCTCCGAAACCGTATCCCATCAGCACGTAATCGGCAATCCAGATCGGAATCTCTTTTCCGTCGGCGGGATTTACGGCGTATCCGCCGGTAAAGACTCCGCTCTTCTCCTTATCCATCCCCCGGTCCAATTCGGACTTGAGCGATGCCTGTTTGCGGTACGCCGCAACATCTTCTTTTTTATCGTCGGTGGTTACTTCGTCCACAAGCGGATGTTCGGGAGCGAGAACCATGTAGGTTGCGCCGAAAATTGTGTCGGGACGGGTGGTGAACACGCGGATCTTCTGCGGACTTCCGGCGACGGCGAAATCAATTTCGGCTCCTTCCGAACGGCCGATCCAGTTTTTCTGCATCTCCACGGTGGATGCCGGCCAGTCGAGCGTCGCCGCATCATCCAGCAGACGTTCGCAATATGCCGTAATCCGCATCATCCATTGACGCATCGGCCTTCGTTCGACTGTGTATCCTTTCTCCACCCATTCGTCCACTTCCTCGTTCGCGAGCACCGTGCCGAGCGCCTCACACCAGTTGACCGGAATTTCGGCGATGTACGCCAAACGGAAATCCTTTAAAACTTGCTGCTGTTCAAGCGGACTCTTCGCTTTCCATCCATCGGCAGTAAAGCAGCAATCATTGGAACCGCAATAGAGCGTGCAGTCAATGGAGGAACATCCTTTCGTTTCAAATTCCTTCACAAGTTCGTCGATCGGCCGCGCTTTTGCGGCTCTGTAATCGTACCAGGAATTGAACATTTTCAGAAAAATCCACTGCGTCCATTTATAATAGTTCGGATCGGTGGTGTTGACTTCGCGTTCCCAATCGTAGCTCAGGCCGAGCATTTTTATCTGCCGGCGGAAGTTATTGATGTTTTCTTCCGTTGTGACGGAAGGATGAATGTTCGTCTGCATTGCATAACGCTCCGCAGGCAGTCCGAAGGCATCCCATCCCATCGGATGAAGAACGTTCACGCCGTTCAGACGCTGAAAGCGCGTGTAGATATCCGTAGCGGTGTACCCTTCCGGATGACCGACATGAAGACCTGCGCCGCTCGGATAAGGGAACATATCCAATACATACAATTTCTTTTTTCCCGGCTGCTCAGTTGTCCGATAGGTGTGATGTTCTTCCCAGTAGAACTGCCATTGCCGTTCGATTTCAGTAAAATTATAACTCATTGTGTTTGCGTAGTTCCTGTTCTATTATAGTGTGAATATGTTCTCTGTCCGCCGGACGGTTACTCGCCGATGTAGCGCCGTACGGTGACTTCCTTGACGATGTGAAATTTCTTTTTCAGTTCTTCAATGCTGGCGCCGTTTTCCGCCATGGTTTTGATTGCGGTCAGCCGGAGCGACAGCGCCGTTATTTTTCTCTCTTCGCCGTTTTTCACTCCTGCTTTTTCCAGATAAAAATTAATCCGCTCACGGATTCCCCGCGACGTCATCCGCTGACCGCGCGTCCTGTTTCCCGCGCTCATAAAGAGAGGGTCGCCGTCGCGAGCATTCGTTCTGAATGCGAGATAACTTTTTATTGCATCCCGGGCATCGGCCGGCAGCGTGATG
>CAZQSI010000053.1:0-18351 GCA_964596155.1 uncultured Chitinophagaceae bacterium | reverse complement strand
CCCGTCACATAACTCGTTCCGTATCCCGGCTGACGAAGATATAATTGCTGTTCGAATTCCACCAGTTGCGGATCGGTTCCCGACCATCCGGCAGGCGTCCACCGGACGTGATATTCGCGCGCCTGACGGAGATCGATTTCGTTGGCATGAACCAGAAGAGATGCCAAGCCGCGGGCGCATCGCTGAGCGAGCATGATCCAGACCAACTCCTTCGCACGTTCATTGCCGTCATACAATCCGGCATGCATCAGCATTTCTTCCATTCCCGTTGCAAGTCCTTCCGATCGGCTGACCCAAATATTGAACGGCGCCGGTTCACGGCGGACCGGACTTGCATGCGGTTCATATTTCATCTGCGCAAGATCGAACCAATGCGTGGCATGAGTATATAATACCGCCGGTTCCATATGCATCACATTCGAAAAGAAATTTCGCTTCGGTGCGGGCACAAACGATCCCCTATGTTCCCGTAAAGCAGGTTCCATATATTGTTTCACCGGCAGAATGTTCTTTCCATCCAAAAAGTTCATAAGATGCCGTAGTGCATTGTCCGCACGTTTGTTGAATTCTTCCTCCGTCGCAATGGCTTTCATCGGCGGCAATGCCGCATTGCGGTGACGTTCAAGCTCATACGATGAATACGACCGTGCCAATTCTCTGCTTAACAATGCAAATTCCTCATCCCACGTCATAGGAACCAGAAGCACATTCTTTAAAAACCAATTATACTGTTCCTTCCCGATTCCGGACGGACCGGTTTTTTTCGGCAGCTGCTGTTTCAGCCATGCAGCAAACTGTTCCGTCGCATCGATGGAAGCATCGATCGCCTCTTTCAGTTTCGGTCCGCTGCCGGCGGTTTTTTTCTTCAATTCCCTCAGATCATCGGCTTGCATGGAAATGTTCCGAATGCCTTCAATCCACAGATCTCGGGCATTCGCCGTAAGATTCGTGCGTGCCTGTTGAAGCAGCGGCGGAATAACACTCAGCTTTAGAGTGAGTTTTCGTTCGACTGTTTCTGAGAGCGGAAATGAATACATCCAAAGCTCGATCGCCGCTTCACTGAGCGGTCCTTCATGTGCAGGCGTATCGCTTTGTTCTGTCCATATAAGTGCATAATAGGCAGGATCCCTCGCCCATGGCTGAAGAATCCGGATATTAAAATCCAATCCGTTTATTTCTGCGCGGACCAGTTCCCGATCGATTTTTTGCTCGAGTGTCCACCCGCTTGTATCAACAGCATCAAATCGTCTTTGGATCTCCTTCAAACGGCCTGCGACTGATGCCATGTTTGCAGTTGAATAATCCGGAACACCGTTTGCCCCGCTGAATTGCTCAATGACCCTTAATTCCTGGAAGAGCACGAGTAAAGTGTCGTACGTCTCTTCGGCTGTTGATGATACACGCGCCATGCTTTGAGCCGATAGCAACAGCAACAACAATGCAACCGGTATGCAGGCAGATAGCCGCGAAAATACGTTGACCCATACAACGGATAATGAACGTCTTTTTTTCATATCGAAGATCCTCCCTTCTTGAGGATACATCCGTGACAAAGCAATCTTTGTGCAGCTGTTCAATAATTCTAACCAATCGTGCCGGACACTAAACCGACAAGATTGGATCAGTACGCAATCACTAATTCCATTTAATGGAATATTTCGGAAGCACGTCAATCGGAACCGTTTTTACATTATCCAGACTTTGCTGTATTTCCGGAGTAATCTTCGCCCAGGTATCGAAAAACTTCTGCACATTGTCATTATTGCCGTCACCTTCCAGAATCAACAGATCGCGGGAAAGATTTTTAATACCGTTTCGGAAGGTGTCAAAATTTACTGACCAGCGCTGGGACACCGGATCATACGAGATGCTTCCTTCATTCTTCAAATAATTCAAAGCAATCGAAGCGGCTTTGGCATGCGCCTGTCCGAGACCGAACCGAATGGAGCGGAACAAACTTCCGAGATACGAAACATAGAATCCATGCTCTTTCGATTTGTCGACAACGCCGTTGTCAATGAGATATGCAAGAGAATGAAGTCCCACGACATCCGCCTTGCATTCTTCCAGAGCATTATAATTCGGTCCGATGGCGGCATTAACAGCCATCCCTTTCTTTGCTCCCGTCTTCACCGTTCTGGGACCAATGGCATGACAAATCTCATGCATCAGCACGAACTGAAAGAAACCTTCATCCGAAAGATATGATAATTGAGATTCGCTGATGACTTTCATGCTGACCGGTTTGATAATGGCATTGAAACGGGCTTCAAACATGTTTTTCCAGAACGTTTTGGTCGTCCCTTTTTTCTCGTGCACTTCGGGATCGTTCGGCAGATTGGTGGCAACCGCCTGATATCCTGCGGCGGCTTCTCCCGTGCGAATCACATCGCGCACAACAATGAATTTTGCCGTCAAACCTTTGACAAGCGATTTATATTCATCGGGAATGGGAAGATTTTTTTCAAGCGCCGGAAGGTACTGCGTGTAGATATCGAGATTTTTGGACTCAACGGGATCGACCACTTCGATGGATGCCTCATACTTGGCTTTCACTCCCTTGATACCGTCGGAATAGGTTTCAAACGGACCGAAAACCATATCCAGAGTATTGTCTTTCATATCTATCCATGCCACATCAGCATCGAAATATTTATCGGTCGTCATTGCTTTTGCTTTCAACCGAAGGAACTTTGCAAAGGAGGGATTGTTGGTGAGATCGGCACATTCGTTCAGCAGCTTCACCATCGGCGTAATGTATTGTTTATATTCGACGTGGTACGGAACGGCCTTGTATCCTCCTTTGCCGTCGGGCCGGATGACGGTGTACGGCGACATAAATTGCTCTTTCTCCGACGGTGATAATTTTTCATAGACGGCATCAAACTGTTCCGCCGTCATTCCGCGCGGATAGATCTCCTCGCCGGCATAATAGGATTGTGTGCCGAGGAACGTTTTGTGATCGTTCAATAATTCAAAGGGGCCGGCGTTACGCACAACCAGTGTCAACAATTTCTCGGCAAACGGATCATTCTTCACCATTGCAAGACTGTCCCGTAAACGCATTCCCTCTTTGGAGGTCTGCAGCCAGTAAATTGTATCGACGTACGCAGCAGCCTGAACAAGCTTTTTCAATATCGTTTTGTCGGGCTCTCTCATACCGCTGGCATCAAACGCCATCTCGTACGGGGCATATTGTGCCAAGTATCGGTCGATTGTTAATTTTTTTTCTTCCGTCACCGTAGAATCGTTCCCGGGACTTCCGCCTAAAACGGCGAGTGTTACCATCATTATATAATGCATGACTATTATTCCCTCTTCAATTGTTTATTAATTTTGCGTTTCTGTTTCGATCAATTTTTTCCAGTTGATGATAATTGCCAGATGGCTTCCGAAACCAGAATCGGTTGTCCGGAGCGCCAGAAATTTTTTTCCGCCGCGGGCTTCATCATACAGGAAGTAACTTGATGTTCGACCATCATCAAAAAGCGGTTTGGGTTGACCGAAGACCGGGCGTCCATTCGGAAACGAAACGTCGCAGACTTCATAATATTCTTTTGTTCTTGAATAATAGATGATTTTACTTCCGGTCCAAATTTGACTCCCCCAACCGCTTTCGGAAGGAAGCTGCCATTTCCCGGAGATTCCTTCGAACGAAACGAGAAAAAGCCGGGTGCCCTCCGTTTCATTGGATATATAAACGATCCACTTTCCATCCGGAGAAAAACTGCAATTCCGTCCGGAAATGCCGAGATCCTTCAATGTCGAAGTTCGTAAATCGTACGAAGATATTTTCGAGCCGGACTCATTCCCGATCCGCACAAGCAATGTATTTCCGTCCGGCGATACATCTTCAACCACATATTGAACGGTTGATCCGGCCTTCCCTTGCAGTACCATCTTCTCCTCACCCGAACCATCCGCCTGCTTCACAAAAATATTTGCTTTGCTGCCGTTTGTCTCGGCACTATAATAAATTTTGTTTCCGTCAGGAGACCAGACAGGATGACTGCCGGAAGTATTAAACGTCAATCGACTATCGACCTTATGTTCGATATCATAGATTGAAATATACACACTGCCATTATCGGTTCTCTCGATCTTGTCGTACGCGATTCTCTTATTGTCCGGCGACAGGGAAACCTTAGTAAAAGGAGAGATCCCACCGATCGATTGAGTAGAGCCGTCATAACTTAACCACAGCACCGCATCATCTTGCTTGCTTTCACCCTTGCCAAATAACAATATCCCGTTCTGCGAAACGGAATAATCAACTTTCGCCCTTGGAATCCAGGAATTTAAATTGTCCTCAATGGGAATGACTTTCCCGGAGAGAGCCAATGAACTCAGATCAAATTTTTGAGCCACCAGAATATTCTGCCGTTGTGAAAGCACATAACCCTCCGAATATATCCCAAAAGAACTCCCCTCGAGGATTTTTTTTGATTCCCTGCTTTTCAACGATCCAACATAGATATCCGATCTATTATTTCCACGATCACCAAGCGTCAGGTAAGAGAAAAGGAAGTGTTCGCCATCCGGCAACATGTGCGGAAATCGAGGTGCCGAATTTGACGCTGAATCAAGATCGGTCACTTTTCTAACCATTCCGCCCTCACTGGAAACGGCATACAAATTTGCATCGGTCACGGACGGAGAAAAAATGATCTCGCCTGAAGAACTCCACGTGCCTCCCCTTCCAAATGGTGCGTCTGCCAAGATTAACACCGGCCCTCCCTTCATGTCAACAGTTTTCACTTTCCCGTCCGCAAAGAATCCGATCATTTTGCTGTCGAACGACCAGAACGGATATTGAGCATTCTCCGTACCGGCAATTGGTCTGGCTTTTGTCGATTTCAGCGGACGCACCCACAACGATGTACGGGAGAGAGTATCATTTCCCAAAAAAACGATAGCAGAACCATCGGGTGATATCGCAGACTGTCCGCCGACTTTATCATTATAATAGACACCCTTCGGCATGGTGATGGATGCAACGATCAATGAAGCGTTTGATTGACCTGAGATGCTAAAATACGCAATCCCGAATCCTACGATTCCCATAATGATTGCAACAGTGCTCACGATCAGCCAGATGGACAAAGAACGTTTCTGTACGACAGGATCGTACGGTTGTTCGCCGGAATTTCGAGAGACGGCGCGACCTGATGAGGAGATTGCCGGACGTGCGGCGGTGATTCTGCTGGCGCGTGAACGACTTGATTCCCTGCGGCAGCGTTTCAGATCGACTGCTACCTGACTAGCCGATTGCGAACGTTCTTTGGGATCTTTTTCAAGACATTCAAGAATGATCGCATCGAGTTCCGGCGTAATTTCCGGTTTGATTGATGACATCGGAGGAGAATCGACATTCACGATTTCATAGGCGATGGCAGTATCATGGACACCCTTAAACGGTATCTCACCGGTCAGCATTTCATATAACAGAACACCGAGCGAAAAGATATCAGAACGGTGGTCGGTGTCCTGTCCTTGCACCTGTTCGGGGGACATATATCCGGCGGTTCCGACGGTGCTTCCCTCTTTTGTCAGCCGTGTAGCGCCGCGGAGTTTCGCCAAACCGAAATCCATGATCTGCACAATTCCATCTTTGCGGAGCATAATGTTTTCCGGCTTGATGTCTCTGTGCACCACCCCTTTCTCGTGTGCCGCGGCCAATCCCTCTGCGATCTGAATTCCGATGTCCAGTGCCTGCTTTTGCGTCAGGGAGGATTTTTTCTCCTGAAGGGTCTGTCCGTCCACAAACTCCATGGCAATGAAATGTTTCGACTCCGATTGTTCGATCCCATAAATCGTACAGATATTCGGGTGATTCAACGAAGCCGCCGCTTTGGCTTCCTGAATGAACCGTTCTAATTCGGAAGATCCAACGGTAACATGATCCGGAAGAAATTTAAGAGCCACAAAACGGTCGAGCGTGGTATCCTGGGCCTTATACACAACGCCCATTCCTCCCTCGCCTAATTTCTCTAAAATTTTATAATGCGATATTACCGTTCCGATCATCGGTTTATTTTCCTTTTAACAATTCTTTAAACTCAGGTTCGTTGCGAATTGGATCCAGATCGGTATCGCGTTTTAACCATTCGATGTTTCCGTATCCGACGGCGAACGCGGATCGCAAAGAATTAATCGCTCCCTTTTTATCCCCCATTTGAGAGTAGAAGCACGCTGCGTTGTATAACATAAGCGGATCATCAGGAGAAAGCTCGATTGCCTTGGCTGCCTGAATTTTTGCCTCGTCTTTTCGTCCGACCTGCGCCAAATCCGTTGCATAGTACATATGTCCCCGCGAATCATCGGGATGTTGAGACAAATATCGTTTGTACGCTTCCAGACTCTCGTGCAAGATCTTTTGATATTTTTCGGTCTCTCCCAATCGTGCATAGACAATCTGAAGATCACCGTACACGGAGTAGAAATCGGGGTTCAGTTCCAGTACTTTCAAAAACAGCTGCACGGAATCCTTGAATCGGTCCGTATTATTATAGATACGGCCGAGAATCCAATAGCCGATGAAGTTATTGGGATCGAGTTCAATGGCCTTTTGACTTGCCGTGATGGCATCATCGAACAGACGTTTATTATAGTAAGCCAGTCCAAGGGCGGCATAAGCTTCCGGCAGCGTGGAATCGTACATCAATGCTTTCAGACTGGATTCAATGGATTTGTCCAGCCATTGTTCTACCCTCTCGACATCCTGAAACATTGATGAATAAGTTTCTCCCAGTCCTGCATAGGCATCGGCATATCGGGGATCCAACTCAATCGCTTTTTGGAAGAGCTGAATTGCAAAATTCATGCTCTTTTTTGTCCTTTGATAAAGAAACTTCCGTGCCCGGAGATTACAGTCGAACGCTTCCGGTTCCAATGTGGACCGTTTTGTCAACACAATTTTTTCCGACGGTGTTAATTTCACCATGAGCGCATCCACGATCTGTTTTGACACTTTTTCCTGAATGTCAAACACATCATCCAGCTTTCCCTTGTATGTTTCCGCCCATAGCTGCGTATCCATTTCAACATCAATCAGTTCAACCGTAATCCGTAAATTTTCCTGAAATTTCCGAACGCTTCCGGAAAGAATATACCGTGTACCGAGTTCGCGCGCGATTGATTTGATGTCTTTCACCGTCCCCTTATACTGCATGGAGGTCGCCCTGGGCACCACACGAATGTCTTTCAGTTTTGCAAGATTGGCTATCAATTCTTCCGTCAGCCCGTCGCTGAAATAATCGCTTTCCTTGTCCGGACTGATATTCCCGAACGGAAGCACAACAATGGCCTTTGCCTTCACCTGATGTGCAGCGGCTTCGATCGCCGAATGAATTTCGGTGAACGCGTTGAGCACTTCATCCATTGTTTTATATCGTTGATCCCGGTTTTTTTGGATCAATTTCTTCATCACCGCATCGATCGGACGGGGAATCTTTTTATCCATTTCGCTCGGCATCGGTGGTTCTTCATTGGCGATCAGATATAATAACCCTGCATCATGCTCGGCTTTGAACGGCAGTTCACCGGTCAACATTTCATACAGCACAATGCCCAACGACCAGATATCGGAACGGTGATCGGACGGAATTCCCTGCACTTGCTCCGGCGACATATAGGACAATGTCCCGAGCGACGTTCCGGTCTTTGTGAGACCTGCTCCGCTCTTCAATTTCGCCAGGCCAAAATCCATGATCTTCACTTGTTCCCCGTTAACGAGCATAATGTTATGCGGTTTGATATCGCGATGAACAATATTTTTCTCATGCGCAGCTTTTAATCCCTGTGCGATCAACGCGGCAAGTTCGAATGCTTTTTTATACGGAATTCCCGGCCCCGTGGTAAGATTTGTCAGATAATCTTTTAATGTCTCCCCTTCAAGATATTCCATCACGAGAAACATCAACGACTCTTTTTCGTCAATTTCGTATACACTTAAAATATTGGGATGACTTAATGCTGCCGCTGCTTTTGCTTCCTGAAGAAACCGTGATTTATTTTCTCCGGTGGATGAGAGATGTGCCGGTAAAAATTTTACAGCAACAAATCGACCAAGCGTGGTGTCTTGTGCTTTATAAACAACCCCCATTCCGCCTTCTCCGAGTTTTTCCAAAATGGTATAATGCGAAATCGTTTTGCCGATCATACTGCTATTTTCCCTTCATCAGTTCGATATATCCCGGCTCGTTTCGGATGGCGTCAAAATCGGTATCCGATTTGATCCATTCATAATCTTCCAAACCTGCCAAAATTGATTTCTTTAATGTTTCAACCGCTTCCGTTTTCTTATTCAGGCGTGAATAGACACATGCCGCATTATAGAACATGAGCGGATCGTCCGGACTTAATTGAATCGCTTTTTGCGTTTGATCCATTGCTTCCGTGCTCTTTCCGATCGCCGCTAATTGGATCGCATAGTGAATATGCGAACGGGCATCATCCGGATGTTTTGCAAGATAGAGCGGAAACATCTCAAGCATTTTGTTGATAATGGCGGTCATGTTTTCGGTGTCGCCGAGACGTTCATACGCCATGCGCAATTCACCGAAGGCGGTATGAAAATCGGGATTCAATTCGACGGTTTTTTTCAGCAATCCCACCGCTTCTTCATCGCGGTTCATCACATGACAGATCCGCGCGAGCACCCAGTACCCGGTGAAGATATTCGGACCAAGTTCGATCGCTTTCCGTGCGGCGGTTTCCGCTTCCTGGATCGACTTTTTACTGAAATACGCCATCGCCAATGCTGCATATGCTTCGGCAACGGTTGAGTCGTACATCAGCGCTTTCAGACTCGACTCGATTGCTTTTTCGACCCAGATCTCCTTCGTATCGTAATCATAATGGAGTGTGGCGTACGATTCCCCCAGACCGGCATACGCCGCCGCATACCGAGTATCAAGCTCGATCGCTTTTTGAAAAAGATGAATGGCAAATTGTAATGAACTTTTTGTCCGTCGGTACAGGAATTCACGCGCACGCAAATAGCAGTCGAACGCTTCGGCATTTACCGTGGAGCGCTTGGTTAAAATGATCTTTTCGTTCGGGGAGAGTTTGATCATGAGTGCTTCCACGACCTGCTTCGACACTTTTTCCTGAATGTCGAACACATCCTCCATCTTTCCCTTAAATGATTCAGCCCATAATTGCCTGCCGCTTTCAACATCAATAAACTGTACGGTGATGCGGAGATTATCCTGAAATTTCCGGACACTTCCTTCCAGCAGGAATTTGATCCCCAGTTCCTTTCCGATCGTCTTAATGTCCTTGGAAGTATTCTTGTACTGCATGGAATTCGTCCGCGAGATCACGTCGAAATCCTTCAGCTGGGAGAGATTCACAATCAACTCGTCGGTCAGACCGTCGCCGAAATATTCGTTCTCTTTGTCCCCGCCGATCGTCGAGAAGGGCAAAACGGCAATTGCCAGTTTTTTTGCCGACTTCGGCGCTGCTTCCAGATTGTCATGCAGCGATTTCAACGCTTCCAGCACTTCGTCCGCACTCTGATACCGTTTCTCCCGCTCTTTCTCCAGCATCTTGTGAACGACCTGATCGATCGTTTCAGGAATTCTGCGGTCCAAATCGCTCGGCATCGGCGGATCCTGATTCACCACCAGATACATCAAACCGGCGTCATGTTCCGATTTGAAGGGAAGATCTCCCGTGAGCAATTCGAAAAAGACCACGCCGAGTGACCAGAGATCGGAACGGTTGTCGGCATTCAATCCCTGCGCCTGCTCGGGGGACATATATGCCAGTGTACCGACGGAAGAACCGGCACGGGTCAGCGAGCTTTGACTTCGCAGTTTCGCCAGGCCGAAATCCATGATCTTCAGCTGACCGGATTTGGTCAGCATGATATTTTCGGCTTTGATGTCCCGATGGATGATATTCTTATCGTGCGCGACCTTCAGTCCCTGTGCGATCTTTTCTGTCCATTCGATCGCCTGTTTCATCGGCACTCCGGAACCGGTTTTCAGCGAAGAGATGTAATCCTTCAGATTTTGACCATCAATGAACTCCAAAACAATGAAAGCGTTCTTCTCATGTTCGTCGATCTCATAAATGGAAAGAATGTTCGGATGATTGAGCGCAGCGGTTGCTTTCGCTTCTTGTAAAAAACGCGCTTTATTTTCTGCGGTGGCGGATGAATTTGAGGGGAGAAATTTAATGGCAACAAAACGGTCAAGTTTTGTATCCTGTGCCTTGTACACTACACCCATTCCTCCCTCGCCGAGTTTCTCAAGAATGGTGTAATGTGAAATGGTGGTACCGATCATGGAACCTTCCTCTTATTTATTTTCGACGATCTTCTGCCAATTGAAAATCAACGACGCATTTTTCAGCAGTTGTGTATTTAATGTTCTTTTGACGAGGACCATTTTCCCGTCCTTCGAGATATCGATAACATCTGTTTGATATGCCGCATCGATCTTCAATACCGGCTTTGCCTGACCGATCGTGATCTGGTTTCCGCTGACAGTGACCGGGGTCGCATGAATTTGCTGATCGTTAAAATTGTACAAGATCTCCCGTCCGTTCGACAGCCACGTTGGACCTGTCCCCCCTTTTGTCGAGACCTGCCATTTGCTCGGTGAACCGTCGGTCGGCCTGATATAGATCTCATATGATCCTGTTTCGTTCGATTGATAGCTGAACCATTTCCCGTCCGGCGAAAAAGTTCCGATCCATTCATTGAAATCTGAAGTGAGCAATGGAGTATATTTTTTTTCTGTGATATCATATATTCCGATATTCCATTTCTGCGGTCCCTGAGTATTGACGGAGACCAATAGTTTTGTGCCGTCCCTCGTAATATCAGTTGCATACGAATTCAATGGCGACGAATAGACAAGTTGCTCATCTCCCGTTCCGTTGCTGTTCTTCTCGTAAATATTGAACACCCCGGTCTTGTTTGAACTGAAATAGATCTTTTTATTGTCCGGCGACCAGAGTGGAACGATCTCTACCCCCTTATCGAACGTCAACCGTGTGTCGCTGTTCCTCTGGATGTCGTGGATCCACAGATCGGTATTTTTTGCCGCATCATCGGCGGCATCGGTGGCAATGAATTTGTTATCCGGTGAAAAAGCAGCGGTGGTCGTCGGAATTTTTGATTTGATCGAAAACTGAATGACACCGTTGATGTCATAGATCACCAATTCCTCATCCGACTGTGACGAACCAAGATAGGCAAGCCGATTGTTCCGTGAGAGTGAAAATGTTCCTTTGCTCCGGACACGGGAATACAGAATGTTTTCGAGCACCGGGATAGGATCCCCTGACAGAGAAAGAGAGCCGACATCAAAGCGCTGTGCAACGAGTGAATTCTGCCGGTAATATAATACCCATCCGTCATTATAGACGATATTGCTTGACGAATGAATCACAATTGTATTTTTTCCGCCGCTGAGCGAGGCGATTCGTATATGATCCGCATCTTCCTCAAGAGACGGTTTGCTCGTCTGCACTGTATAGAAGAAATGATCACCGTCCGGAAGAAACATCGGCCATCGGTGATTCACCTCATATTCGGTGGTGTCAAGCGCCGTCAATTGTTTCGACGTACCTCCGGCGGCCGCCACCTGATGCAGCGGTCCTCCCGAATTTGGAGCAAAAACGATCACCCCATCCTCATTCCACGATCCGCCTCTGCCGGCTCCGGCATCGCATACTGTGTATGACGGTCCTCCTTTCGCATCAACCTTTTTTAATTTTCCATCGGCGAAATATGCCACCGTTTTTCCGTCATACGACCAAAACGGATAGCCGGCATTTGCCGTGCCGGAGAGCATCAACGGCACTGGTGAATCGATCGATCGAACCCACAGATGGTCCTTCCCGATCGAATCGGATGCCACAAAGGCGATCATCGATCCGTCCGGCGAGATCTCCATATGTCCTCCGACATTTGAGTTGTAAATATTTCCGGACGGTGCTTCAAACGACAGATGAATCAATTCAGGATCCGGTCGGAGAACGAGATAATATGAAGCGATGAGAGCGATCACCGACACTGTTGCTGCAATCGATACAATCATCCACATGTTAAACGGCAGGGATCCTTTCTTCACCGGTATCGTTTCAAATTCCGTCGTCTGCGGGGCATACCTGGTACCAGATGCGATCTGGCTTTTCCGGACAGCAAGAATTCTGCTGGCCGTCTGCCGGCTCGATTCGCGTTTCAGTTTTCTCAGATCCTTCACAATTTCCTTCGCCGACTGATACCGTTCTTCCGGCTCCTTGGCAAGACATTCGAGCAGCACGGCATCGAGATCCGGCGGAAGTTCCGGTTTGACGATCGACACCGGTTCGGGATCGACGTTTACAATCTCATAAATAATCGCCGTTTCGTGCATTCCTTTGAACGGCGACTGTCCGGAAATCAGTTCATACAGCAACACACCGAACGAAAAAATATCTGTCCGGTGGTCAACATCAAATCCCTGCACCTGTTCGGGGGACATGTACCCCATTGTTCCGACCGTGTTTCCTTCCCTCGTTAACCGCGACACACCCTGTAATTTTGCAAGACCGAAATCCATAATCTGGATCAAACCGTCTTTCCTCATCATCACGTTTTCCGGTTTGATATCCCGGTGAACAATCCCCTTTTCATGCGCGGCGGCAAGTGCTTCGGCAATCTGAATGCCGATATCAATTGATTGTTTCAGCGACATGTTTGTGGTTCTGTCCCGCAGCGTCTCGCCGTCGATGAATTCCATCGCAATAAAGAGTTGTCCCTCAAACTCCCCCACATCATAGATCGTACAGATGTTCGGGTGATTTAATGTGGCTGCTGCCCTGGCTTCCTGCATGAACCGTTGTCGGTCGGATTCCGACGACCCGACATTTTTCGTAAGAAATTTTAGAGCAACGAATCGGTCAAGTTTTGTATCCTTCGCTTTATAGACGACGCCCATTCCCCCTTCGCCCACTTGCTCAAGAATTTCATACTGCTGTATTGTTTTTCCGATCATTCAGACTCCAAAAATAGAATAAGTTGCGGCTGAGAGAATTATTTGGAAAACCATTCGCCGGTCAGACATCGGTACATCGATGCTTTTATTTCTTCTGAGGACGCAAAACTGGAACGGGTTGCTTTATGAGAGACCTGCCACTTTACAGAGGATGGCAGCATCTCAAAAATGCTTTTGGTGAACGAATGGACCGCTTCCTCACCGGAAGGGGACAAAAAGTCGATCGTTTCATCCCAGAAAGAAATGATATTGAATTCATTGACTTTTCTCAGAAGGATGATATGAATAAATCCTTTTTGTTCGCTGAATTTCGGGATCACTTTCGAGATAAAGATTTCCTCGAACTCCTTGATTTTCTCCGGTTGAACGATTAACGAAATAATTTTTACGGCATAAGGAGTAACATTAAACTTTTGAATGTATTCTCTTCCGGTCTCCTTATCGTCGAATCCTTTTACAGAAGGATCAATTTGAACAGGTGTGTACTCAATGGAAAGATCATCCGTCAGTTTCAGCTCCCATTCGTTCGATTCTTCATAGAACGACCGGAGAGATTCTACAAGCTTCTTGAACACGCCGCTCTTTTCATACTCATCCGCTTTACTTTGTGCATCCCAGATCGTCAGGGAAATACAATCCTTTCTGTCGCTGATGTTCTGAAGAAGTGATGCGAAACTGCATCCGGGTTGATCACGAAGCGCTGAAATGACATTCTTTTCATACTCCCGCGCCATCGTCTCCGAATGTTCGGGCTGTATGTTCATCGATACCATGCGAAGAAACATAGCAATGTCCTCCCCGTGCCGTAAGTGTCGATTGATGTGATTGGAATCGTTACTGAATGCGCTTTACCACCATCATCGTCAGATCGTCCGATTGCGGATGTGCTCCTGCATGCTTCCGGACCTCTTTGACGACTATGTCAATAATCTCTTCGGCGGATTTTGATTTATGTTCAAGCAACAATGCCTGCAGGCGTTCTTCGCCGAACTGTTCGTGATTGCCATTCATCGCTTCACTGACGCCGTCTGATTGCACGACAAGCGTGTCGCCGACCTGAATCGGAACTTCTTCATCCTGATAGGCCGCCTGTTCGATCAGACCGATCATTAATCCGCCGGTTTTCAGTCTTTGAATTGAATTATCGCTTCCGATCAAAAACGGCCAGTCATGGCCCGCATTGGAATAATGGATGCTGTGATGTTGTATATCGATGACGCCGTAGAACAGCGTTGCAAATTTTTCGGGGGAGGTGCTTTGAAAAAGCAATTTATTGGAGCGCAAGATACATTCGGAGGGCTGTTGAGAAACAAGAGTTTGACCGCGCAACGTTGCCTGCAGATTTGCCATCAGGAGGGAGGCGGGAACTCCTTTTCCGGAAACGTCGCCGAGACAAAGCGCCATACGGCCGTCGTTCATCGGAATAAAATCGAAATAATCTCCGCCGATGGATTGAGCGGCGATTGTCCGGGCGAAAATATCATAGCCGTGCAGTCCCGGATTGCTGCGCGGAAGCAGGTCGCGCTGGATTTTTGCCGCCAATCCGACTTCCTGCTGCATTTTTATGTAAAGCTTTTCTTCTTCAATTAACCGCGCGTTTTCGACAACCTGGGCGGACTGGGCGGAAATGATTGCCAGCAGCCGCTGATCTTCCGTGTTGAACGGCTGTCCGTCTTTCTTATTATAGACGGTCAACACACCCCTCAGTTCGGATTTGATGATGAGCGGAACGCAAAGCAGCGTTTTAATATTCGTATCCCACTGAACGCCGCGAAAGCGCGAATCATTTTGAGGATCTTCAACACTGAGCGGTTTTTTATTGAGATGCATCCAACCGATCAGCGCCTGGTGCATATGAAACGCCGGAGCTCCCGCAGAACTCACCATCGTGCGGATGAGCGTTTTCATTGACTTTTGTTCTTCCTCAACCAGCGTAATCACACCCTGTTCCGCATTGACGGCACGGATCGACTTTCTGATAAGCGTCTGCATAATTTCTTCCGCATTCAGGGAGGCGCTGATCGCGCGGGCAATGTCGTTGAGTATGGAAAGCTCCTCCACGGCACGGCGCAGTCTGCGGACTTCATCCTGAAGAATATCGGGTGATTGCTGGGACATCGACTTATCTGACATAGGGTTATGAGGAATTAATATTGACAAAAGTAATATTTATCCCCGTTTAATCAAAGACAATTCTGTCATTATTCCGTTTGCTTTTTCATACATATTGAATATCTTACCATCAGCATATTCCATCCGCATACACAAATAAAGGGAAAACAATGAGTCTGAAATCATCCACATTGGCCGACGGTTCCGTTACCGTCCTGGAACCGAAAGGATCCTTAATCGGCGGGACGGAAACGGATGAACTAAAAAGCACGGTAACGGCTTTACTGGAACAGGGAAAAACGAAGATTATTATAGATTTGGCGGATGTAACGTATATGAATTCCTCGGCGATCGGCGTGCTGACAATCGCCCATACGTCATGCGGGGCAAAAGGGGGAAAAATGGTGCTATGCAATGTTAACAAAGGAATTCAGAATATTTTCCTTGTCACCAAGCTGTCGACAATTTTTTTGTCCGAAGATACCCGCGACGAAGCAATTCTTGCCATCGGAAAGTAAATACCGGACTTCCTGATCCAAAAATGACAAACCCCAATCTCAATTGGGGTTTTGTCGTTTGTACTCAACTCTTCCATTTCCTTTCATATCGGCTTACACACTCATTTGACAATACTTTTTTCACTTCAGATCCTGTCCTAATATTTTCTCTGATATTATATTATTGGGCATGGATGGGGCATGGAAGGGGCATCGATGTCATCATTTAGAAAGATGACATCCATGCCCCAGGACAAACAGCATGAAACTAACAAATTACTACATACCGCTGTATAATAACAAACTGTACCATATTTATAACCGTGCCAACGGCAAAGAAAAGCTTTTTTACCGTAATGAGAATTATTACTATTTTCTGAGACAGTACAACAAATATCTTTCCGGATTCCTTGATACGTTTGCATATTGTTTACTGCCGAACCATTTTCATTTGCTTGTCCGGGTCACCACGGAGAATCCGGAAAACATCAGCGAAAGATTCAGACAGTTTTTCATCTCGTATTCCATGTCCATCAACAAGCAGGAACAGAGAAAAGGGAATTTATTGCAGAGAGGTTTCAAACGGAAGCTCATAGAAGATGAGCGATATTTTTACAACGCTGTGTATTATATCCATTCAAACCCTGTTCATCACAAACTCAGGAATGATTTCAGGGATTATCCATACAGTTCATATTCTTACATATTGCAAGGACGAACAACTGCATTGCTCAGCGAAGAAGTTATGGCGTGGTTCGGCGGCAGAGAACAATTTATTAATTATCACGAGCAGATACGGGCAAAATATTTTGATGAACATTTTTTGATCGAGGAATATACTTAAAAGAGGTCATCGTCTTCTAAAAATCATTCATCATTCATAATTAATCATTAGTTTCACAATCCACTAATTGCCCTGTCACCTCGAAATTCCGAGTTCGGTTGGTAATTTCTCCGCAGTTGTTTGATACCGGATCAGCCACATTAATCATTGTCTTTCGAGGTTGTCTGATACCGGAACCGCTACATTAATCATTAATCATTCATCATTAGTTTTACACTCCACCATCCACTCCACCCCATATTTATCCCTAAACATCCCAAAATACGTTCCCCACGGACTCTCATCCATCGGCATTTCGACCTCCCCGCCGGCGGAAAGTCCGTTAAACAATCGCTCCGCTTCCTCTCTGCTTTCGGCGCTGATCGAAATTTTGCTTCTGTTCTCCCGTTCGTTTGTCCGTCCCAGAATTTCGGGGACATCGTTCGCCATTAAAACGTTGGGACCGATCGGCAATGCGATATGCATTATCTTGTTCGCTTCATGATCTGGAACGGGAAAATCATCACTCGCCATATCTTTAAAACGAATGATCTTGGTGAAATCTCCTCCAAAGACCGATCTGTAGAAATTAAATGCCTCTTCGGCGTTGCCGTTGAAGTTGATGTGGGGGTTTATTTGGGGCATAACATTAAACTATATTATTGTGCTTTTAATACTGACGTAATTATTTGATAACCTACCACCCAGAAACGCAGTGTTGTATTTTGCATCTTTCTTTTGATTCTTATCCAATGGTGCAATTGCTTAATAATGAGGGAACCGTTGTTGAGCATGTTTGGCCCCGTGTTTCTATTCGTCGTTTAAGTTCAAATCTCTTACGATTCGAGAACCTTGCTTAAGCGATGCTTGCCAAGCATCGCCAGTTTTCTTGCCCGCAAACGGCGACTTTGAGGGATGATTTGGCCATATAATGATTACCATTCTCTTACCATCAGGCCGTCGAGTCTGCCAGACCTTAAACTTGTATTTCTTGTTATTCCATTTGAATTCAAACTCGCTGTCGGGAGTAGACCATCGAATCGTATGCCTTGCACCGCCATTCCACCAATTTTGAAACTCAGGGTTTTTCAGTTTTTGCGCGAGACCGAAGCACACGACAAGGCTGGGACGAAGATGAGAGTAGATAGTATTTGAAACCCAAGATACATTCCGTTTGCTCAAACGTACGTTCGATGCATCTCCTTGTTTGTCGCTTGCCAAGTTCAAATGACTAGACAAGGTGAGTCGCTCGTCTGGCTTCAATGAAGTTTTTGAAACCGCAGCAACCAGCTTACGACACAACGTCCGTACTTTGGGCCAATAACTACGTGAATCCTTAGACTTCTTTAGCTTAACATGCGGTTTTCCAAATTCCATCGGAACAACTTCTCGTACTTTGTTGGATTTTGAATTTCCGGGAGAAATACCCAAGACTACAAGAAGTGGATTAGGAGTCAAATAAATTCCCGATCGACCCAACTCGAATGGTGATTTTGTGTTTACTCGGTTAATAAGAATAGCACGTTCTTTTTTTGTTAGACTCTTTTGAAGGGTAATTCTTTTGCGGGCATCGTTCACCCAAATTTGGTTCATTTGCTTATCTCTATTATTCTTAAATATGTCACATAACGGTTCGGGGGTTGCCGAAGGCGGGACGTTACAGCGCTACCGCTCTTTTGAAAAACTAAAGTTTGGTTACGCACAAAAGTTTGATATCAGAGTGTAACCCACGCTTTTGGCAAGCCCTTGTTAAGTGCATAACGCGACATTTCTAATCGTTTCAATTTATCTTTTCATTGCATCATTTAGGCAATGAATGACTTCCTTGCCAAATTGATATGAGTTCATGACTTCGTTGGCAGTTAATGTTGGATTACCTTGATGAACGAATTCATGGCGGCAAAGAATAATATTAGTGTAAAGA
>CAZQSI010000052.1:16203-18730 GCA_964596155.1 uncultured Chitinophagaceae bacterium | reverse complement strand
ACCCGCAGGAGACTTTCCTCATCCTTCGGATTGACAATCAACCGCAAATATGCGAGGACATCTTTTATTTCCTTCCGCTGGTAGAATGCCACACCCCCTATGATCACGTACGGAATTCCGGAACGGCGCATCGCATCCTCTATGGAACGCGATTGAGCATTCGTTCTGTAGAGGACGGAAAATTGTTTGAGGTCCAGTTTTTCCTTGGTGATATGTTCCTGGATCTTGTGAGCAATGTGCATCCCTTCCGCTTTATCGTCGTCAGCCTCAATCACCGAAATCTTTTCTCCTTCGGGATTGTCCGTCCAGAGCGTTTTTCTGATTTGGCGCGTGTTGTTTTTAATGACGGCATCAGCCGCGGAAAGAATCAGCTTTGTTGAACGGTAGTTCTGCTCCAGCCTGAACACCTGCGCGTCCGGATAATCGCGCTCGAAATCAAGAATATTTTTAATATCGGCACCGCGGAACGCATAGATGCTTTGTGCATCATCCCCCACAACACAAATATTTTTGAATTTGCCTGCAATCATATTGATCAAAACATACTGGGCGCGGTTCGTATCCTGATATTCGTCCACCAGAAGGAATTTGAACCGGTACTGGTATTTTTCAAGCACGCGTTCATTCGCAGAAAACAATTCGATCGGCTTCAGCAGCAGATCGTCAAAATCCATCGCATTGTTTTTCTTGAGTTTGCGGACATATTCCGGATAGACTTCCGCCACTTTTGATTCAAAAAATTCCATGGCCGTTGCTTCATATTCCGCGGGGGAAATCATCTGGTTTTTTGCACCGCTGATCTTCGAGAGGATTGCCCGGGGATTGAACTGCTGCTGCGGGATATTCATGGACGACATGATGTTTTTGATCAGGCTCAGCGAATCATCCGTATCATAAATTGTGAACGACCGGGTGTATCCGAGCGGTTCGCATTCCTGTCGGAGAATTCGGGCAAAAATTGAATGAAACGTACCGGCCCAAACCTGATGGGCTTGATGGCCAACGAGGCGGCCGATGCGTTCTTTCATTTCCTTGGCGGCTTTATTGGTAAACGTTAACGCGAGTATTTCGTACGGGCGGACGCCCGAATCCAAAAGATGAGCAACACGAAAGGTGAGCACGCGGGTTTTTCCGCTTCCTGCACCGGCGACGATCATCACGGGGCCTTCGATGACGGAGGCAGCTTCCCGTTGCACAGTATTCAGTTGGTTCAATAGCGACATGGTGAGGAAATTTTCAGAATATCAAATGAACAAATCAGGATGAGATTGCGAACAGAATGAAAATACGGAATAAAGCGGGGCGATGCAATGCATCGGCAACGAGCGGACCGAACATTACAACAGTATTGCGCCTTCGGCGCGAAGAAGAAATTCCTTCGTCTTGATTCCCGCCGCATAACCGGTCAGCGATCCGTCCGAACCGATCACACGATGACAGGGAACGATGATCGGAACGGGATTGCAGCTGTTGGCGAGTCCGACTGCCTGAAATCCTCTGGGAACTCCGGCGCGCCGGGCGAGTTGTTTGTATGAAATGGTCGTACCGTACGGAATGTTCCGCAGCTCCTTCCAAACGCGAAGTTGAAATGACGTACCGAGAAGATCAACAGGTGCGGAAAATTTTGCAAGCTTGCCGTTGAAGTACCGCGTCAATTGATCAATGACTTCCTTGTTGCGGCTTTTGTTGTCGACAACATCATCATCGTCAAAGTTTGTTCTGAGCCAGTTGAAAAAATCCTTCTTTGTCTCCTTCGGAATGCAAATCTTGCAGACCCCTTTATCGGTTGAAGCGATATAAATAGTACCGATTTTGGAATCGAATGACGTACAGTAAACTTTAGACATTGAGTTGGATGTTAGAAGAAAATAAGACGGCTGGAAAATATAGGTAAGATAAAAATAGTGCGCAAGAAAGAAATGGAGGTAATTATTTAAAATAATAAGCGGGATGATGTTGTGCAGTCAGAGAATTTTTCTCTGCATCATCCCGCTGTTGACTGAACCCGGCGTTTATTTCCCACCTCCCCAGATGGAAACATACTGCCGAATTCAAGACCATTCAGTCACACTATTTCACCAAGATCATCTTTCCTATTTTTGAACGTCCTCCTTGAGAGAGCCGATAGAAGTAGATTCCGCTTGAAACATCGGCTCCATTAAATGTTGTTTGGTAAGTGCCTGCCGTAAGCTCTTCATTAACAAGCACTGCTACTTTTTCTCCAATAATTGAATAGACATCCAACCGTGTAAATCCGTTGTTCATGACAGAAAATAGAATCGAAGTCTCCGGATTAAACGGATTCGGATAATTTTGAAACAATTCAAACGATCCGGGTGAAGTCACCTTTCGATCTTTCACTGAAGTCGTTATCGACATGCTACGGAACAAACCTGCCGATGTACCCGCAAAAAGCCGCCCGTTCGATGCCGCAAATAATGAACGGATCGTGGCCTGATGATCGGTTGAAGATATTGAATTGTCCAGAACTGACCATGAGATTCCTCCGTCCGTCGATTGAGAAACA
>CAZQSI010000052.1:0-16103 GCA_964596155.1 uncultured Chitinophagaceae bacterium | reverse complement strand
ACACTGCGATAGACTCCTGTGGATGTTCCGGCAATAATTGAATGATCAATTGTTCCGATTAATGCATTCACATATCCGCTGATGCCGGAAGTAACTCCGATATGCTATCCCTTTTACGTCGCGTCCTCTGCCGCGGGATATTGCCACGCCGTCATTGGGTGAAAACATCTGAATCCGGTGACCAAGATCGCCAATGGCCTGCCGATACCATACTTTGGTTCCCTGCGAAACTGTATCATTTTTTGAAGGGGAATTTTGATGAAAACCGCACGACCACATGACAGAGGCAAGTATGACCGTGAAAAACGGCGGAACTACAAACGATCGGAGAGTGTTGAAGAGTGTGACTGCCATTGAAAGAATGTACAGAAAGTTGAAATATTTGCCAATTGAATTTTAACATCCATTCCATTATACTTTAAACCACTTATTAATCAGGAGCACAGATGAAAAAAGCAATTCTACTCTTCGCACTAATTTTTTCCGTTTCGCTGTACGGTTCGGATAAAACCAAAACGGTATCGTTGAACATATCCGGTATGACATGTCAATCATGCGCCAATACAGTTGAAAAAGCTTTGAAAAATGTCGACGGCGTAAAGGAAGCAAAGGTTGATCTGAAAAACAACACAGCCACCGTAGTGTTGGCGAGTGCAACAATGGCTCCTACGGGATTAATTAAAGCGGTCGGTGATGCCGGTTTTGAAGCATCGGAGAAAACGACAGCCACAAAAAAAGAAATGAAGAAAAAATCGAAATCCGATAAGGATGAATGCGGAGAAGGATGCTGCGGTGAAGATGAAGTAAAGCCGGCCAAATCAACAAAGAAAAAATCTTAGCAATGTCAAACAAAACGCCGCTCACAATTTATTGTGAGCGGCGTTTCTTTAATATAGACTCACAAAACATCATCCTCTCAGTCAAGAATATTTCCGAAAATCCATTTATCCTCATATTTTTTCCCCTCCATTTCCTTGCAATAATCCGCACACTTCTGTAATATTCTCCAATCGTATAGCCAGAACACATTACGTTTTTATATACCAGTCAGGAGAATCATCCATGAAGGAAAAGAAAGAACCGGTTCAAACCGCAGCTACTGATGAAATGTATTATCCCTCCCCCGACATCGTTGCCCAGGCAAATGTCAAAGATCCTGAAGGGGTCAGAAAAGAAGCGGCGAAGGATTTTCGGTCGTACTGGGCTAAGCGTGCTGAAGAACTGGAGTGGTATAAAAAATGGGACACCGTGCTTGATGATTCCAACAAACCGTTTTATCAGTGGTTTACCGGCGGAAAAACCAACATCGTTTTAAATGCTCTCGACCGTCATGTGAAAACGTGGAGAAGAAACAAACTTGCATTGATTTGGGAAAGCGAGAAGGGCGCATTGCGGACGCTATCGTATCACGCATTGAACCGGGAAGTCTGCAAATTTGCAAACGTACTGAAAAGCATGGGAGTGGAAAAAGGAGACCGGGTAACGATCTATATGCCCCGCATTCCCGAAACAGTGATTGCCATGCTTGCAACCGCTAAAATCGGCGCTGTGCATTCCGTTGTGTATGGCGGATTCTCCGTTGAAGCGCTGCACGGCAGAATTGATGACAGCGAATCAAAAGTGGTCATCACTGCCGACGGCGGGAATATGAACGGAAAAAATGTTGAATTAAAGAAAATCGTTGATGAAGCGCTACAGCGCAGCGGCGCCCCTGAGCATGTCGTGGTCGTACGGCATCTCGGGATTGATATTTCGATGGAGCAGGGACGCGATTACTGGTATCATGAATTGATGAACCTGCCGATGTCCAAAAACGGATTTAAATGTGAAACCGAAGTCATGGACGCGGAAGATCCGCTCTTCATTCTCTACACGTCCGGCACAACGGGAAAACCGAAGGCAATTCTCCACACGCACGGAGGTTATTCCGTCGGGGTGCACGCAACATTGAAAGATGTGTTTGATTTAAAAGAAGAAGACCGATGGTGGTGCACGGCAGATCCGGGTTGGATCACCGGACATTCCTATATCGTGTACGGTCCTTTGATTGCCGGAGCAACTTCGTTTATGTATGAAGGCGCGCCGACGTATCCGTATCCGGACCGGTGGTGGACAATGATCGAGAAATACGGCATCACCGTCTTTTATTCCACACCGACAGCTGTCCGCGGATTGATGCGATACGGCACAGCGTGGCCGAACCGCCACGACCTCTCTTCCCTGCGATTGCTGGGAAGCGTCGGCGAACCGATCAATCCGGAAGCGTGGCGGTGGTTTTACAAAAACATCGGAAAAGAACAATGTCCGATTATGGACACATGGTGGCAGACAGAAACCGGCGCATTCATGATCGCTCCGATGCCCGCAATGCCGCTGAAACCCGGCTCAGGTACCAAACCGCTCCCCGGCATCGATGTTGATGTTGTCAATGAAGTCGGAAAACCGGTTGCCGACGGAGAAGAAGGTTACCTCGTTGTGAAGAATCCCTGGCCCTCCATGATGCGGACCATCTTCAAAGATCCGGACAGATTTGTTCAGACATATTGGAGCAAGTTTAAAGATTATTATTTTGTCGGCGATTCCGCCCGGCGGGACAAAGACGGATATTTTTGGATCATCGGCCGCGTCGACGACGTCATAAAAGTGAGCGGATACCGGCTTGGCACAGCGGAACTCGAATCCGCATTCATCACCCATGCGGCGGTGGCGGAAGCGGCCGTGATCGGACTACCGCATGAAGTGAAAGGCGTTGCCATTCATGCATATCTCATTCTGAAAGCGGGACAGGATCCAAGCGACGATCTGGCGGAAGAAATCCGCAAGCATATCGCTCACGAAATGGGGCCGATCGCGAAACCGGAGAAAATCGAATTTGTAAAATCGCTCCCGAAAACTAGGAGCGGGAAAATTATGAGACGGGTGTTGAAAGCGCGCGCACAGGGATTGGATGAGGGTGATATTTCAACACTGGAAGAATAAACGAATCACCGCGCCAACGGTTCTGGGAGTGAACCGTTGGCGTCTGTTTTTTAAAGGAAGAATTCCGTCAGCAGTTTCCATCCGAGAACGGCACTGACGATCAGCAGCAGCAATCCGAATCCGCGGGTTATTTTTCGGATCCGGTCCACTTCAAATTTCATTTTTTGCCGTTCAACAAGTTCAACGAGCGTAAAAAACCACGCTGTGACTCCAACACCGGTGCCCAGAGCAAATAATCCGTTGCTGACGGCTGTCGATTCAATCAATCTGTATCCATGCACCATTCCTCCGATTGTGATCCAATATGCGAGAAACGAAGGATTGGAAAAGTACATCGCCATGCCGAGAAGAAAATACCGTTTGAAACCAGGCGCATCATCCTCACTCGGCTGGAAATGCGTTTCCGGCAATTTCCCGAAAGTCGTTTTCAATCCGTACACAAAAAAGATCGCAAACGTTGCGACCCTGAAAATTGTATCCAGCGTTGGATTCGTCACAAGCGAGCCGACACCGAAGACCGCCGCACTGCAATAGATGATATCCATTAATGCCGAACCGGTACCGATCATTAATGCCTGCGCCGTGCGATTTCGCAGCGCCTTCATGACGACGGCAAGGTTAATTGGACCTATGGGAATTGTCGTAATATATCCGATAATAAAACCGACGGCAAATGCGACCATTACAACCTAAACATTGTGTGAGTGCGTGTAGTAATTAAATAAGTTTGCAGGAAAGTGCAAGAGAGAAAATTCCGCAGCGGACGCGAATAGCTGCGTGTATCACAACATCTAAAAATTTACGCGGCTTCAAACACAGAAATAAATTTCCCTTCGTCTATCTTTCCTTCTTCCTTCACAGACGACAGTATATCGATAATCGGAGCGGCTTCGTAATATTGCATTAAATGATTTCTAAGTTTTGCCGCGTTCGCCTCGCCCTTTAAGTAGCCGATATAAAATTTTCGCATTTCAATCACCGCGCGCTTTTCACCCTTTCGTTCAACCGACAGCGTCAGCAGCTCGATGCATTTGTCGATCCGTTCGCCAAGCGTGCGGGCAGGATTGACCTCGCCTGTCGCAAAATAGTGTTTTGTATCGGAAAAAATCCAGGGGTTGTCAATAGCACCTCTGCCGATCATCACACCGTCGCAACCCGTTTCTTCGAACACTTCTTTTATTTGCCGGGGCTCCGTCAGACTTCCGTTAATAAACACCGGAATTGAAACTGCATATTTAACTTTCGGAATCCATGAATAATCCGGAATGCCGGAGTGTCCCTGCGATCTGGTGCGGCAATGAATCGTCAAACCCTGCACTCCGATTCCTTCGAGCATTTTTGCCACTTCAACAATTTTGATGGATTGCTCATCCCAGCCGAGCCGTGTTTTCACTGTCACCGGCAGCGACGTCGAACGGACAACATTCGAGACAATCCGTTCCATTCGCGGAAGATCTTTCAGAAGTCCTGCTCCCGCTCCCCGTCCTGCCACCTGCTTTACCCAGCATCCGCAGTTAATGTCAATGAGGTCGGGCTGGAGCGAGTCTGCCATGCGTGCCGCCCCTTCCATTGAATTTTCATCACCGCCGTAAATCTGAATGCCGAACGTCCTCTCTTCTTCAAGAAATCTCATCTTATCAAAAGTTTTCTTGTTGTTTCTCACCAACCCGTCCGAATTGACAAATTCGGTATACATAATATCCGCGCCGAGCTTCTTGCACACGAGCCGGAACGGCATATCGGTCACATCTTCCATGGGAGCAAGAAGGAGAGGTTTGTCAATATGGATTTTTCCGATGTTCATTTTACCTAATAGCTGTTTTCCATTCTGCTGCCGAATTATTATTTCGAGCGGATATGCTGAACGATAAACTCCGCAAACTGTTTTGTTCCGACAACGGAAGCCGGATTCAAATCCCTCGTTACTTCCATTGGATTCATGAGTGTTTCGCGGATCGCGCGGTATATTTTTTCAGCAGCAGCTGTTTCACCGAGATGATTCAGCATCATCGCAGCTGCTAAAATTAAAGCGGAAGGATTCGCAATATCTTTCCCCGCGATGTCCGGAGCGCTGCCGTGAACTGCTTCGAATATCGCAGCATCTTTTCCAATGTTCGCCCCGGGTGCAACTCCCAATCCTCCCACCAAACCGGAACAGAGATCCGAAAGAATGTCGCCGAACAGGTTAGTCGTCACGATAACATCATACTGATTCGGATTCAGCACCAGCTGCATGGCCATGTTATCGATAATCACATCGTTACACTGAATCTCCGGAAACTCCTCAGCGACTTTATGACCCACCTCCAGAAATAATCCGCCGGTGAATTTCATAATGTTCGCTTTGTGCACAATCGAAACTTTCTTTCGGTTGTATTTCCTTGCATACTCGAACGCCGCCCGAACAATCCGTTCGCTGCCGTAGCGCGTAATAATGCCGATTGTTTCCGCCGCGCTCTTTTGAGCGTCGATATAATGTTCGATGCCCGAATAAAATTCTTCTATGTTCTCCCGGAACATCACGATATCAACATTGCTATACCGCGATGGAACGCCGATAAAGGATTTCGCTGGACGAAGATTGATGTATAAATCGAATTCTTTCCGCAATGCAACATTCACGCTGCGAAATCCTTTTCCCAATTGCGTTGTGAGAGGACCTTTCAGTGCCACTTTGTTCTTCGTGATCGATGCAATCGTCTGTTCAGGCAGCGGATCCTTATGTATTTCTATCCCCGCCAACCCGGCATGTTGTTCATCCCATTGTACTTTTACGCCGGTTGCTTCAACCACGCGCACCGCTGCTTCTGTGATACTTGGTCCGATTCCGTCTCCCGGAATGAGTGTAATAGTGTGCATCAATCTCCTTATGGTCAAAATTTAATAAATATACGAATTTTCATCGATTGAACAAAGAGTCCCCGGGCAGACAAAAAATCATCTTTGTTCAAAAGCATTTTTTGGGTACCTTTGTGGGAATTTTCATTTCAAATTGCTGACTTTTGAAAAAATATTTTTCATTTATTAAAATAGAACATACGTTGTTTTCGCTGCCGATGATTTACAGCGGTGTCTTTCTGGCATCCAAAGAGCAGCCTGCCGTCTCATTGCTGGTACTAGTGCTTACCGCGGCAATCGGTGCGCGGCTTGTTGCGATGACGCTGAACAGAATTATCGACCGGAGAATCGACAAACTCAACCCGCGGACGGTCAACCGTGAACTTCCAAGCGGAACGATGAAGCTGAAGGAAAGTTACGCCGTCCTTATTTTCGGATTGATTCTCTATCTGCTCTCGGCAAAATTAATCTCGGATTTTTGTTTTTATCTTTCGCCGATTCCGCTCGTCATTTTTGCCATATATCCTTATTTAAAACGTTTTACACCGCTGGCGCATTTTGGCGTCGGTTTGGGTCTTGCCATGGGTCCGCTGGGAGGATTTTTTGCCGTCACCGGTTCGATGAACCGGTTCGGAGAGGCGCTGCTGCTTCCGCTCTTCAATTTATTCTGGGCAACAGGTTTTGATATCATCTATTCAACGCTTGATGAAGAGTTTGATAAAAAGGCGGGCTTATACTCGTTCCCTTCACGATTCGGGAAAAAGAAAGCTCTGAACATCTCGGGTGCACTGCATGTTGCGGCATTCGTTGTTCTTGCCGCGCTGGTAGTTATCTCGTTGAAAGCACTGATAGCACTTCCATTCCTTCTCCTGAGCGGATTTTTGCTCTGGCTGGAGCAACGGAAGGCGGAAGATGTAGAACTTGCGTTTTTTAAAATAAATATTGTTGTCGGCTTCAGCATACTCATTATGGTCATGGTGAGTATTTAATCGTTCGGCGGTTTCACCGGTACATTTCGGCACGCGTAACATTTTTTTTCGGACTCTATTATTATGAAAATTGTTGTCGGTATCACAGGCAGTTCCGGTGCGGTATACGCTTTGGATTTCCTCAAAAAATCCACCGCGGAAAAATTTCTAGTCGTCAGCAAATGGGGAAAAGTGTTGCTGAAGGATGAAATAAAAATGTCCGATGAAGATCTTCTGCCGTTTGTAAAAAAACAATTCGATGACAAGGATCTGACGGCGCCCATTGCTTCCGGTTCGAATCATTTTGATGCATATGTCATTCTCCCCTGTTCGACCTCCACCCTCGGCAAGATAGCTTCGGGTGTGGGCGACACACTTATCACCAGAACGGCACAGGTGGCGCTGAAAGAACGGTACAAATTAATCATCTGCGTCCGGGAAACTCCCATGTCCACGCTTGCGCTGGAGCAATGCGCGCAGCTTTCCCGGTACGGCGCGGTGATTATGCCGATTTCACCGCCGTTGTATTTCGTCCCGAACACGGTGGACGAATACATCGGAGCGTTTACGGATAAAGTGCTCGGTGCCGTCGGTGAACGACGCGGACGCGGCTGGCGAGCAGAGGAATTGGAGTAACGTATGTTCGATAACCTGCAGGACTTTGTCAAACATCTGGAAAAAAACGGCGAACTTCACCGCGTGAAGGTCGAAGTCGATCCCGAACTGGAAATAACCGAAATTGCAACGCGCGCTTTAAAGCTGGGCAAGCCCGCTTTGCTTTTTGAACACGTGAAGGGAGCTGATTTCCCTCTCGTCATCAACATGCTGGCAAGCGAGCACCGCATAGAATTGGCGCTCGGCAAACACCCCGACGAACTCGGCGAGAATCTTATTTCATTCATGGAAAAGATGATGCCGCCGTCGCCGAAAATTTTGTTTCAAGAATCCGCCATGGTGCGCCGATTCTATAATTCACGGCCAAAACAGGTCACGCTTGCCAGATCGCAGGCTATCATCGAGAAGCCGAATCTATCTTCCCTGCCGATTTTAAAAACCTGGCCGGAAGACGGCGGACGTTTTGTGACTCTTCCGCAGGTGATCACGTATGATCCCGTGAACGGAAAACGGAATATCGGAATGTACCGCATTCAGAAGTTTAACGATCAGACCACCGGCATGCACTGGCAAATCGGCAAAGGGGGCGGCTTCCATTATCATCAGGCGGAAAAAATGAATCAGCCCCTTGAAACGGCGCTGGTGATCGGCAGCGATCCTGCCCTTCTGCTTGCAACCATTGCGGCGCTGCCGGAGGGGATTGACGAGGCAATGTTTGCGGGATTTCTGCGCGGCAAACCGACCGAATTTGTCAATGCACGGTCGTTGAATATCGCGGTTCCCGCCAATGCAGAATTTATTTTTGAAGGAATTGTGAAACCGAAGGAGCGGCGGCTGGAAGGTCCGTTCGGCGATCATTTCGGACACTATTCCAACGCTGCGGAATTTCCCGTGTTTCACATTCAAACGGCGACGAGACGGAAAAATCCGATCTATCCTGCGACCATCGTCGGCATTCCTCCGATGGAAGACAAATTCATCGGCGACGCGACGCAGCAGATTCTCGCTCCGCTTGCCCGTTTGATTCATCACGAAGTGAAAAATGTTTGGGCTTATTATGAAGCGGGATTCCACAATCTGCTTGTCGTCTCGGTAAATCAGCGGTATCAAAAGGAAGCAATGAAAGCGGCGCTCGGATTGATGGGCACCGGCCAGCTCTCCCTGACAAAATGTTTGATCACGGTTTCTGAACATGTTGATGTCCGAAATTTCAATGAAGTGCTGAAAGCGATCCGGGACAATTTCGATCCCCATTTCGATTTTGTCATGATCCCGAAAGTGCCGCTGGATACGCTCGACTTCACATCGTTTACGATGAATCTCGGCAGCAAAATGATCATCGATGCAACCGAAAAGCCCAAACCAAAAGAAAAAATCGATCTCAAGAAGGTCCATGCTGCCGTTAAATCTTTGACCTCCTTCGATCGGCGGATCTTGGATGCCCGGCTGATCGAAGGTTCGCTGCTTCTTGTGAAAGTGAAAAAAGACGGTGATACCGTCATCAAAAAGATTGTCAAGCATCCGGAACTCGCCGGCGTGAAGATGGCTGCCACGGTAAGTTTCGACGTCGACATTAACGAACAAGAGAGTTATATTTGGGGATTGTTCACACGCTTCGATTGCGAGCGCGACATTACATTTACGGAACAAAAACTGATCGGAATTTCTCCGATTTATAAAGGCATCCTGGGAATCGATGCCACATGGAAGAAGGGATATCCGAATCCGTTGACGATGGATGAAGCGATTGTGAAAAAAGTTGATGAACGGTGGGACAGTTACTGGAGATAAATAGGAACAAATTAATTTCATGAATACTTCAATACATTTCAGAGACAAACAGTTGATCCCGGTCTGGGACAAAGTGCAAAACGGACAACGTCTGACGCTGTCGGACGGCTTGACGATGTTCGCTTCGCAGGATATCATCTCCATCGGCAAAATGGCGCATGCGGTGCAGCAGGCCAAAAGCGGCGATGCGGTCTATTATGTCGTCAATCAAAAAATCGAGCCGACGAATATCTGCGTCCTCTCCTGCAAGTTCTGCGATTTTGCCGTAAAGCAGGGTGCCGCTGATGCCTATGAAATGAATATCGATGAGATCCTGTCGAAGTTAAATTCGAATGTGCATGAAGTGCACATCACCGGCGGACTTCATCCGGATTGGCCGTGGGAATATTATCTCGGAATGGTCCGGGACATTAAACGGCATTTCCCCCAAGTCGATGTGAAAGCATTTACCGCTGTTGAAATCGATTTCTTCCACAAAAAATTCAAAATGCCGATTGACGAGGTGCTCCGGCAGCTGTATGCGGTCGGACTCCGCACGCTTCCCGGCGGAGGCGCCGAAGTATTTTCGGAACGGGTCAGAAAACTGCTCTTCAATCAGAAGATCGGCGCAAAAACCTGGTTTGAGGTGCATAAGACCGCGCATCGGCTCGGCATCCCCTCGAATTCCACTCTGTTGTACGGACACATCGAAACTTATGAGGAACGAGTTTCCCACATGTTGAAGTTGCGCGATGCGCAGGATGAAACGGGAGGATTTCTGTCGTTCATTCCGCTTGCCTTTCAACCGGGCGATACCGGCATTAAACCGAAAAACGAATTCACTTCCGCCATCGAAGATCTCAAGACGATCGCTGTCTCGAGACTCATTCTTGATAATTTTCCGCACATCAAAGCATACTGGGTCATGCTGACGGAGGAAGTCGCCTCCATCGCATTAAATTTCGGTGCCGATGATATGGACGGTACTGTCGGCGGAGAAAAAATTGCGCATGATGCCGGCGCCATCAGTCCGATGGCAATGGCGAAGGACAAACTGATAAAAATCATCACGGATGCAGGAAAAATTCCGGTCGAACGGGATGTCTATTATAATGCACTGAATGTCAATACCGAACATGTGATCGGAAAAATTCCCTATCTTAACTCGGTTCCGTTCTATGAACATTTCGAACAGAGAAAATTCAAGATGCTTCCGGTCGTGCCGCGAAGGATGGGTCAGCTGTCGCAGAAAGGACAGATCGACGCCGGATTATTCTCTCTGATGGATTATTTCGCACAGGAAGAAACGCTTGAACTGATGCAATACTGCATCGCATCCCGCGACCAGGTGAAAAGCGTCATGCTGTTTTCCCGGGAAGGGTGGCAGGGACTGAAAGGAAAAACGATCGGCATCATCGACGATACCGCAACCTCCGTTCGCCTGCTCCAGGTGCTGCTGAAGAAAAAATATGGCGTCGATGCGCTGTTCGAACGGATGCATTCCGGTGTCAACGACTATTCACGGTTCGAAGCAGTGCTGCTGATCGGCGATGAAGCGTTAAAAGCATATAAAGTCGGATTCCCCGGCTTCGATCTTGTGTTCGACTTGGCGAAAGAATGGTATGAATGGAAAAACATTCCGTTCGTCTTTGCCGTCTGGGCTCATAAAAAATCCATGACGGACGACGTTTCCCGTGAGCTGCATGAGATCATTAAACTCTCGCTTGAAAAAGGTGAAACGTCGCTCGATACGATCGGCGTGCTGCACGGACAATCCGTCTCTCTTTCTGCTGAAGAAACGGCGCAATATCTCGAAGGATTCAATTACAGACTCGGAGAACGCGAAAAGAAATCAATGCAGGAATTCAAAAAACTTATTGAAGAAGTTGAAGTAATTTCTTAACTTCATCCACATTTATTGTCGATTGAACCAATGGATCAAAACATAGTTGCAAAATTGCAGGAATTAGTTCTTCAAGGCGAAAAATTGGTGCCCGAAGGCGGTCACGAATTTTCCGGCTACAACGCGAAAATGCAAAGCCAATATCTGATCTGGCGAAAAACCTGCCTCGATACAATTACCAAGATCGGTCCGTCGGCAAATGCCCTGCGTGAAAAGATTACGAAGGACGAAAACGGAACATATTTTTATCAGAATTCCGCCCAGTTGATTCTTGATACAACGAAGCAGACTCTTGCTATCGCCGAAACAGAATTGAAAAATTCCCAACCGGCTGCTCCGAAACCAGCCGCAGCGCCGAAACCGGCACCGGCGGCGACTCCGAAACAATCTGCGCCGGCTGCCAAACCGCCGGCCAAAGCGGAACCGGCTCAGTCATCATCAAACAAGCAGGTGCTTGTTCTTTCCTCTTCCGAAACGGAACTTCAGAACCAATTATCGAACCTTTTGAAAGAAATGGGAATCGACGGAGTCATGTTTCAGCGCGGCACTGAAGCAAATTCCATTGTAGAATTTCTGGAACAATATCCAACCGTCAAGTATGCATATTACCTCTACAATCCGGAAGACATCAACAGCGCGATGTTTGAGCTTGGATATTTGATCGGTAAAGTGGGTTCACAGAGAGTGTGCTGCATCCATAAAAAGGATGAGACACCGCCGAAAGGCATTCCGGGCATTCTGTACAAAGAGATCTTCGTCAAACTTGAAGAGATTAGTTTCGGTCTCATTAAAGATCTTAAAGCGGCCGGATATACCGTCACGATTTAATCCCTCGAACCTTTGATCCTCCCTTCGTTCCTGAAGGAGATGTATGTATTGCCATGACACTATCTGAAATTATTCAAAAAGTAAGAACGAATAAACGCATTGACCGAGAAGAAGGACTCTTCCTGCTTCGCAATGCTCAGTTGCTGGATCTCGGCGATCTTGCCAATGAGATCCGTTACAAAAAAAATCCGGAACCATATGTCACCTTCGTTCTGGATTCAAATCCCAACTATACCAATGTCTGCAACATCGACTGCATCTTCTGCGCGTTTTATCGGCATCCCGGCGAAGAGGGTGTGTATACGTACACCGTCGATCAGATGCTTGAAAAGTTCAAGGAATCCGCTAAAAAAGGAATCACGACGATTCTGCTGCAGGGAGGCGTGAATCCGGAACTGCCGTTTGAATATTATGTGGAAATGGTCGAACGAACGATAAAAGAAGTTCCCGAAGTTTATCCGCATTTTTATTCCACTTCAGAGATTATCGAAATGGCCCGCGTTTCCGGTCTGACGCTCCGTCAAGTGCTGCAGCGCCTGTGGGATGCCGGTCAGCGTTCGATTCCGGGCGGCGGAGCGGAAATTCTTTCGGACCGCGTTAAGAAAAAAATCAGCAGCAAAAAGGGAACGTCGGAAGATTGGCTCAACGTGATGCGGGAAGCGCATGCAATCGGTTATAAATCCACAGCCACGATGATGTACGGACATCTTGAAAAGGATGAAGATATCATTGAACATCTGGAAGTGATCCGCCGGCTGCAGGATGAGTATCACGGATTCACAGCATTTGTTCCGTGGAGTTTCAAACCGGGAAATACGCCGCTCGAGAAAATTATTCCGACGTATGCCACCCCGAAACGGTATCTGGAAATGATTGCGTTTTCACGCATCTATCTGGATAATTTCGATCATGTGCAGGCCTCGTGGTTCAGCGAAGGGAAAAAAACCGGTCAGATCGCGCTTCATTTCGGAGCGGATGATTTCGGCGGTACGTTGCTGGAAGAAAATGTGCATGCAGCCGCAAACTTCGTCAACAAAACCAACACTGAAGAATGCATTCAGCTGATCCATGAATCTGGTTTTGACGCCGCGCAGCGGGGAACATTGTACGACATTAAAAAGATTATCGCCAAAGCAAAAGCGGCGTAATCAATTCTGCGGCGAGACGGGCATTATACTGAATCGTCGGCTTGACCGGGTCGGACAAGCATCATCCCTTCCTTCAACAGCCGGTTCAGTTCGTCTTCAGACCTCCCCTCAGCATAAATTCTGACCATCGGTTCTGTCTGCGATGCGCGGATCAGCAGCCACCGTGAATCTCCGAATAAATATTTCACTCCGTTCAACACACCTTTGCCGTACAGTTTGCGCACTTTTTCAATAAAAAATTCCTGAAGATTCTTTGACGGCTTGAAGTGTTCGCAGCGGGCGAGAATATCCTCCCTGTTCAGCGATTCGGAGGGAATGTCGACTCTTTTATAATAGAGCTCCCCGACAACGTTACATATATCATTCCACAATTCTTCCAGAGTTTTTCCGCTTTTGGCAAGCAGCTCGCAAAAAAGAAGACCGGCGAGAATACCGTCACGTTCGGGCAAGTGACCCTGTATTCCGAATCCCGCGCTCTCCTCCACACCCATCAGATATTCCGTTTTCAGCATAATGTCCGTAAGATTTTGAAAGCTGACATTCACTTCATAGTACGGAAGATTCCACCGGTCGGCGAGCACTCTCACTTTATCTGTGACCGGTACGGATTTAATCACCGCCCCTTTCATTTTTTTTATTTGATGGAGGTGCCATAACAGCAGCAACACCGTCTGCTGCACGGAGACCCAGGAACCATCCGAAAAACAAATCGCGCACCTGTCCGCATCACCGTCGGTCGCGATGCCGATCATCGCATCGGTGACACCGACATTATAAAAGAGCGGCTGAAGATTTTTTTCAATCGGCTCAGGATTTCTGTCGTAGAAGTTTGGTTCGGGAGTTCCGAATATCGTCTGTGCTCTCCAGCCGAGAGGAACGAGAATATCTTCGATAATCGTTCCGCCCGCTCCTCCCATGGAATCGATCATGACGCTGGGATTGTTGGCGGGCTGTGCGGCAAAAGAACGCAGCGCTTCGACATCGATGATGGAGTGAATATGTGTCAGGTAATCAGGCAGGAAATTTCTTCTGATGATTGCCGCCGCTTCAGCCTTCGGTGAATCGGAATCCTTAATAAAGCTTTCGATCTTTCTCGTTTCTTCCGAGAGAAACGGCCCGCCGTACTTTGCTTTGAATTTTATGCCGTTATACTTCGCGGGATTATGACTTGCCGTAATCATCACACCCGAAGAACATTGCAGATGACGGACGGAAAAAGAGAGAACGGGTGTTGGAACAACGGAGTCGGAGAGAATGACGGAAATGCCGTAACCGGAAAGGACGCCTGCAAATGCCTCTGCATACACATTGGAATCTTTTCGTCCGTCATAACCGACCGCTACCGCATCCGCTGTGAGACGCTCCGATTGCAAGTAGCGGGCAAATGCATGCGCAATCCGGAGGACATTTTCCCGGGTGAACTGAATACCGGAGACTCCCCTCCAACCGTCGTTTCCAAGTGAAATCGTTGAACTCATCGGATCAATGCGAACATAATTGAGTGAAGAACCATTCGGCACGGCTCATCGGATGCAGAATACCGCCGAGAGTATAATCGGTCGTAAATGCGGCTGACGATCGGATTTTTCTGTTCATTCGGTTTCTTCTTCCGCGAGTATTTTTTGAGCATCGAGAAACTGATGAGCGGGAACAAAAACTTTAACGGGGTACCGGAAGATTGTTCTCCCCAATGCATTATCAATAAAACCGTCCGCAAGAACGCTGATGTTCATCGTATTGAATGAATTTGTCGTGATGCCTGCGCTCTCCAGCTTGCCGCTGACAAATTTCGCTTCAAAAAAATCGGGCGACGAAAAAACAACAACCCAACCTTCTGACGATTCGATGCCGGAATGTTCCGAACAGAACCATCGGTTCTTTTTCTTTGAGAGACATTGAGTGCAAAAGAGCTGCTGACAAATGATGCAGACTCCGGATGCAACTCCGGTCGGATGATTTGTACAAGAATATTGGTCATCCGCAAACAATGTTCCGCATTGAGGACAAAAATCCGAATCCAGATCGATCTCCGCACTGCAGTTGTCGCATGCATTCACGGATGACGCCGCGGGCATCTCCGCCGATCGGAGAAGCATCGATTGGCAATCGGAGCATATGACCGCTTCATCAGTATATTCAGCATTGCATTCCGGACAATATTTCATCACTCACCGCTGATGTTAGTTGAACTGTTGAAGATCCCGCATGTCATACATTAAAACGGAAATGACAAATATCGCCGTCTTCCATAATGTATTCCCTTCCCTCCACATGCAGCAACCCATTTTCTTTCACTGCCGCTTCCGTCTTTAGCCGGAACAGATCCGGGCATTTCATAATTTCAGCGCGGATAAATCCTTTTTCAAAATCTGTGTGAATGACTCCTGCCGCTTCGGGAGCCATTGCGCCCTTTCGGACCGTCCACGCATGAACTTCTTTCGGACCGGCAGTAAAGAATGTGATCAAACCGAGCAGATCCATTCCTTCCCGGACGACCTGCTGCAGACCGGATTCCTTTAATCCCAATCCTTCTAGAAATCCTCCCCGTTCTTCCGGAGGTAATTCGGCAACTTCGGCTTCGACGGCGGCGCTGACAATCACGACCTTTGCCCCTTCTTTGGCCGCAATGGTTTTTACTTCTTCCACATATCTGTTACCTGTTGCAATTTCCTTTTCGTGAACGTTGCAAACATACATGACCGGTTTATTCGTCAGCAGGTGCATATCCCGAAGAAACACTTTCTCTTCATCCGTGTGTGCTTCCGCATATCGGGCGAGCCGGCCGGTGGAAAGATGTTCCTTAACTTTGACATAAAAGTCCGCTTCGGGACGGGCTTTCTTATCGCTCTTCGCCCTCCGCTCGGCATCCTGAAGTTTCTTTTCAATGGTTTCCAGATCTTTTAAAATTAATTCCGTTTCAATCACTTCGATATCCCGTTTCGGATTGACACTACCGTCCACATGGATGACGTTGGGATCATCAAAACAGCGGACAACATGCGCGATGGCATCGACATCGCGAATATGCGACAGAAATTGGTTTCCCAATCCCTC
>CAZQSI010000051.1:10127-19661 GCA_964596155.1 uncultured Chitinophagaceae bacterium | reverse complement strand
GGTCAGCCTGATGAAAGCTGATTGTGTATGATCCTAAGATCAGATACACTCCCGACAGCATTATGATTTTTGATGATCCCATAGTTTCTTCTGCGGCTTAATTTCTACTTACAATCTACTTCTCCCGGCACCACGATGCAAGAAAACTATCGTTAGACTTCTTTAATGTAGTTCTTAGAGCTTCCTAATATTGTGACTATTCACACAATTGATTAAAATCTGTGAAATTGGGTCATAAATGGACTCTTTTTTTTATCTTTTGATTCTGGCGAGCACGTAAAATACCTTTTTCTTCATATCGCGCCAGCGGGCAGTGATTTCCACTTGCGACAGTTCAACATCCAGTTCCTCATTAAACAGTTCCTGCGACTCTATTTGTGTGCTTTTTTGGAGAGATATAACGGAGCTGAGCCTTGTTCTGGCGAGGGACATTAGGGCGTTCTGTTCCGCCCGTTCCCAGGAACTTGACTCATAATAGTATGATTCCGAAGAGCCGACGCCGTAAAAGTACGAGGGATGATCGGGAATATTTTCTACCCAGGAGGGCTGCGGAATTGACTCGACGGAGATCACATTGTTCAAATCTTCCGGTAAAAGACACCGGGATGAATCCCCTGTCAACACGATTGCCTTTTTTTTGTCGACATGCCAAGCCAATACATTGAGTGTCGATTGATAATAGTCGTTGAGAAGCGTATCGTACAATTCAACGTAGCGTGATCCCATCGAATGAACTCCCGCTTCGGTCGTCCAAAATGCCTGTCCTCCGCGGATCCGCACATTCGTATATTTGGCAAGAAGATCACAGCCGGAACGGAACGCCAGTGCGATGGTGGAATCCCGATAAAATGACGGTGCTCTCGACACGACGGCAACATGCAATTGGCAGGGTATGTCACCCTGAAACAGAAACCAGCGAGGATAATTCTGTGCAAACGAAAACGATACAACGGCGAAAATCAGCAACATTAATTTCATCGTACCCCAAAGACGACAAACGCCATCGGAGTAAATCCGACGGCGTTTGACCGAATCATGTGAAACAGGTTACTGACCTTTTTTGAATTGTTCGTATTTCTGCACTTCCTCATCCAGTTCTTTGAACGATTGCGAAGCTCGGAAGCGTGTGTACAACTGTTCGTTCTTTTTAATCTGTTCGCGCAATGCTTCCTGTGCGGCTCCGAGAGGATATTCAACAAGCACATATGCGCGCCAATTGTTTCCGTCCTTCACAATTTTTTTCTGTTTTTCCTTTGAACCGGTCAGGCTGGTGGAAACGACAGTTTTAGACGCCTGCGTGAATTGATCAAGCAGCTGCGCATCATCGCCGATGCCGGTCTCTTCCGTGAAACGTTTTTGCAATGCATTGATTTTCACTTCCACCTGACGGCCGAGTTCCACGCGTGCCGCCTGTGTTGCTTTATCAACCGCAGTCTGCATATCCTTCGACGTAGATGTATTGACCGAATGCAGATAATTCGGATCGGACGGCGGATTGGAATACCATTCCGGCACATCGCCGGTGTCGGTCTTTTGCAGCGGTTGATTTCCACCGCCGCAGCCGATCAAAAGAATTGCGATCAATGCTGCTGCAGAGAAAGATTTCAGAACGTTCATAATACCTCCTACAAGTAATTGTGAAATCAGTGAAATAATGTCAACCAAAGTATATCCTGCGTGAATATAGAGACTTTCAAAAACAAAAGAAAGTCCGTGACAATGTTAATTGTTCCCGACTTGATTCAGGACACGTATCTGTCCCTGTTCCATGGTGAAAACCTTCCACACCGTTCCCGCTTTTTTCCGCGGAACACTGATCACTTGCATCAACCGCCCTTCTCCGTACACTTTCACCGTCGCTTTCGAATCGGACAAAAAAGTCGACGCCGGATTCCCCTGATTGGAGAAATCATGGATATAATATTCGTATTCCGACGAGACCGAAATTTCGTTCAGAGTGATTGTTTCCGGACCGTATCCCGTCCGTGCATCGATATCAAGCATTCCGCTCTTGTCTGCCAGCACTTTCATATTTCGAAATGAGATGTGATATCCGTTCTTACCTTTTTTCACAAAATGAGCATCAAGATCCTTCGGATCTTTGTCCCAATCCACCACAATCCGGACAAATTTGATATCAAGTTTTGGAGAGAGAGAAATTCTGTTGAAAAAGAGTGTTCCTGCCATGATTTCGATCGGAAATTCCGCCGGAATATAACCATCTCCGACCGTCCTGACCATCAGCACGCCATCCTCCCCCGGCGGCGGGAATGTGATTTTCCCTTCGATATCAGCGGTAAATTCGCCCAGCGTTTGGATCAGAACTCCAATATCCGGAACCGGTTTACCGGTTAATGCATTGTAAAATCTGAGTGTGAGTTTGCCGGATTCGAGTTCTTCAAACAAATCTGCCGATTTTGAGCGGACTTGCGTCATCAAACACTGAGAAGCAATCAGAACAAGGAAGAAAATGATTTTCATTCCGGTCCTTTCATTTGTTGTCCATGCACGATCACTGCATAACGAAACGGGGAATGTTCGCTCAGCATTTTCATTGCTTTCATGGAAAGATACACTCCCGTCACTAATGAGACCAGCGCTCCGAGTGCAATCAGTTCTATATCATCAATCGAGAGAAAAAAATCGTACGCGCCATGAAACAATGTCGCTGTTCCCACACCGTACGCCATCAACGGACGCTGATGCTTTTTGAATTTCGCAAGTCCGACGAAAAATCCCATGAGGACGGAAAATGAGGCATGCGCCGGAACTGCCGTAAACATTCTCATAATCCCCACCTCAACTCCACCGTCTGAGACATACATGATATTTTCTGCGGTGGCAAATCCCATCGAGACCATGACGGCGTAGGTAATGCCGTCAAACGGTTCGTTGAAATCGGGTTTCTTATACGCAATGGCATACAGTGGTAAAAATTTATACAATTCTTCCGTAAAACCGATAAAGAGAAAATTGTGAACGGCGATCGCCGGCAATGATGTTTTGGATAACGGAAACAGATCAAACAGCAACAGTTCCGTCAGCCCCGCCGGTAACACTGAAATAAATCCTGCCGCAAAGCATTTGATAAGCAGTGACAGCGGTTCCTTTTCATATTTATCCTTAAAGTACACATAGACCGCGATGGCTACTCCGGGTGCTATCGCAAGTCCTAAAAGGATCATAGAATATTTTTTTCTTAAGAAAAGAGTGTCCGGCTCTTAGTTTGGTTTTGTCGGCGGCAACGGTAATCCGTCTGTTCCCGTTGGGACGGCTGCTTCTTTTTTTCCGCCGAATAAAACGACAGCGCCGCCGCCGAGTAATGCCGCACCGCCAAGATAATACCAGAGATTGCTTTCTTCCACGTACGTGCCGGCAATCTTTTGTGCAGCGACGGATATTTGGTCGATCAGTTCATTTAACGTACCGTTGAACCGGATGAACACCGCATTGTTGTCCATTCGGCGGTTCTGTATATCGATTTTTTGAATTGAGACCGTCCATGCATCGCCCAATTTGCCTATGCTTCCTTTGAACACGTTATTGGTTTTGCGGGAAACTCCGGCGAGCAGCGGTTTATTCTTTTCTTCCACCGTTCCCGTCTCATACTGTGCGATGACAGCCGTAATTTCATCATTGCTCAGCGGAACAATTTTATATTTTCCCGTCGCTTCCAATGAATTCTTGAATGCCTGCTGCAGCTGATTAAGCTCATAGGCCGAAAGATCGTCTGAGGATTTGAAATTAATAACGGTTGCCTTGATCAGATGTTTATCATCCGTTGCTCCCCCTGCATCATAGATATCCTTTTCGCGAAGATTGTACGGAAACAATGTGTTTTCCTGCGATACCAGTATCGTATCGTAAATCGTTACGTAACCTTCTTTTTCGATTCGGATGGAATGCCGTCCCATGTTCAATTGAGGCGGCTTTGAGAAACTTTTTTAAACATTGTCCACAAACAGTTTGGTGCCTGTTCAATAAGTATTACTGGATGATCCTCATTGAGCAATCAAAGGTACGATACCATTCGAAACTCTAACATCACCCTTATGAAATAACGCCGTGTGTACATAAAGATCTTTAGAACACAACAAAATATCAATTGTTCTTTTATGTTAACACTATTGGTTTATATAAAAATTTGAAAGTGATTCCCTTGGTGCTCGATAAACCGGTCCCGAGATCAAAACAGGAACTGACAAGTATCCCACCGTTGTTGTTTTTGTAACCGTTGACACTGATAATCAGTCGTTAGGTAATCGTTATGGGAGCTTCGGTAAATAATCCTGACAAAACGCGGATCGTATCACCGGTCGAAGCTGCAGCAACCGCGGCAACAATGGTTGCATACCGTGAAGCAGCGCCTCCCACACCGTCAACAATCCGTTCGGCTGCAAACAGTTTGGAAGTTCCTGCGGCAGATACAACCAGTATGAATACCATCAGTGTTTTACGCATTGTACCGTCTCCTTAGTAAATTCTTTTTTTACATTTTTGCACTCCGGTATTTCAACGATACCGGATTATTCATTGCGCCATTCGCTGTATAATCCCATTCTCTCGCTCACTTTGGCGATGTAATGCCGTGTTTCCTCAAACGGAAGATTCTTTTTCAAATGTTCGTACACTTCATCGGACGTCATTGCATTGATCTTGGGAACGGCATGATTTACATTCCTCTTGCCGGTGAATGCTTTTGCCACATTTCCCGGTCCGGTATTATATGCTGAGATTGCGCAATAAATTCTGCTTTTCGGATCAGTCACATTTCTGAATTCGACGGTCATGAGTTTGGTGAGGTACGCCGTTCCGAGTTCGATATTGTTTTCGGAGACATAGAGATACTCGCCGGTTACCAGCGAATCCTTCTTATGCGCGAAAAAGAAAGCATCACGGGCGCCGGACTTCGGAACAAGCTGCATCAGACCGAATGCAGGCACTGGAGAGCGGGCTTTGGGGTTGAAATAACTTTCGGTATGCATAATGGCATAAACAAGCGTGATATCGATTCCGAAACGACGCGATTCCTTCTCAACCGTTTCCCTGAATTCCGTCGCCCTTTTTTTGACATGATTGGGAACCATCGGCATTTGTACACCAATCACCACCCGTTTGATTCCGTCCTTACCTGTCACAACCGTCTGGGTCACTTCCGCTTTTTTAATCGTCTCTTCGGCAAATTGCTTCGCATTCGATTCCGTTACAGGTTTTCCGTCAGACGCGGCGAGCTGATCTGCGACAATCGGTTTCTTTAAAGGATTAATATTGTTTTTCTTTTCCAACGGATCGGTACCGCCTTTGGATACCGCAAGTTCAGCGACCTGTTGTTTTAATTTTTCCTGAACTACGGCGGGATTCTTCGCTTCTGCTTCCGTCACCAAAATTTCAACTTTTGCTTTCCCTTCTTCGTAATTGACCGATTTTCTGGAAGAATAGTTCGAATCGTACGATACGTACTCTTCTTTTGTGCTCGTCTTCGTTTCTTTCGTGCCCCATTTTTTTTCAATCTGTCCGGTGTATTCCTTGAACAATCTCTCCTGTTCCGCCGCGTAATCATCAAACTGCTTCGTTACTTCCGCTTTATACTGCTGAAATGCCGCTTCTTCATTTTGGATTCCCTGTTCCTGTTCCTTGAGAAATTTTTCATAATCATCCGGATTTTGCGCAATGGAGAATTGACCAATCACTGCCAACATGAATGATGTAACAATAATATTTCTCATGATTTCCCTCTGAAAAAATGGTTTGTCAATCACATTTGAATGTGAATAAAAAAACTGCCGATTCTTAAGACGGATTGTGTAGCACCTTTATCCATGCAACCAATTGATTTCAAAGTTTATATCAAGAAAATAATTGATTCCGTATCTTTTTAACAGTTCAGTTCCCATATTTCTCTCGTTTGCGTCAAAAAGGTTGTCTCAAAAAGATGCATTAAGTATACACTATCGAAGCCCTGAAGTATATTGGAAATACCTGCTTTCGAATTGTTTTTCATGCTGCGGTGATCGTCCATGCCTCATCATCCCGCGCAGCGAAGAGAGCCGTTCACTCACGTCGTCTTTCTTCATGTACTTTTCGTCGAAAATATCGCGTACGGGTGATTCGGCAACCGTTATCCGTTCGAGGGTCGCATATAATGCGGAAGGATCGTATCCGGCTCTCGTGATATAGGCAAGTGCTATGTTGTCCGCTTCAATTTCGTAGGAAAGCAGACGCGGCGAAATCAGCTGCTGATACATCCGCTCTGCATATTCCTCAAGTTCTTTTTCTTCGTCGCTCATCGGTCCGGTTTCTCTTTCAAGCTCGGCAAATGCTTCTTCGGCTTTGATCTTCGCCTTGTTTTTTTCCAGCTCCTTAATCCCGTGCCGCTGAATGACATGGATCATTTCATGGGCGATGACGGAAGCAAGTTCTGCTTCGTTCGTACAGGCACGAAACATTCCTACGGTGACAAAAATATAACCGCCGGGCACAGAAAATGCGGCTGCCCGAGAATCATTCAGGATGTACAGCCGGAAACCGAGGTCGTACGCTTTTGTGTACTTGGCAATGTGGTTTCCGATAAGGTTGATATACAGTGTCGCCGCCGCATTCCTGACGATCCCTTTCTGTGTTGCTATTTTTTGTGCAATACTTAAGCCAATTGCTTCTTCATGAAATCGAAGATCGAATGGACGCTCAACCTCAAGAAATCCTCTGAAGGGCTCGATGCTGAAGCTTTTCTCAAATTGCTCCATATCAGCCGGAGAGACAATCGGTGCGGAATATTTGCTGATCTCCTGAGTGTTTTGATCATTTCCATGTACATACCTGTCGCCGAAACCTTTCACGGCAGCGGCAAGTTCTGCACGCGATGCCCGCGACGTACCGGTTCCTTTAATGATTTTTTCATCCCGCGTCGACGTGCCGGCAGGTGCTATAAAACTGTTTTCCGATAACCATCCCTGATCTTTGTGCTCCGTTGAAACCTTGATCCAGCTTCCCTTCTGTTCAATTTTTTTGACGGTGACTGAAGACGGAAGAGCGGCGATAATCTGATAATACGATCCCGGTCCTTCCCGCAAATAATTTGTCGGCTGTGTTGTTTTCAGGATCTGAGCATCGGCAGACAACAGGAATGATACGGCGAGCAGTAATAATTTTGTGTTCATGAATTCTCCGCGTTTGAGTTAAGCTTACAATAGAATTATTTCTGCGCAGTAAAACAGTTATTTTGATGTCATTACGTAAACTCCATCCCATTCATCATCCGGCGGATGCGTCATATATTCCTCGCAGCGCCGCACGTACATACTCGTTGCTGCGTCAAGTTCATTCATCTGCTGAACGGTGCGAAACAGATCAATGGCTTGCTTCCATTGTTTTGATCGATAGAGCAATACACCTTCTTCAAATGTTCTGACAAAACGAAGCGTTTCGTCCGTCGCCTCTGCGGCCGGACAGACAACTTCAAATATTTTTATTGGAAGATTTTTCCCTTTTACTTTCATGAAGTCGATTGCCCGAAGGAGATATTTATCCGTGACCTGTGCTGTTGCGGTCGATTCACTGATGAGAATGGACGTTCCGTAGTATTTGTTGACTCCTTCAAGCCGGGAGGCGAGATTGACCGTATCTCCGATAACAGTGTATTCTTTTTTGGATCGTCCCCCGATATATCCCGCCACCATCGGACCGGAATTTATGCCGATGCGAGTTGAAAATACAGGTTCACCTTTTGCGGCAGCCTCTTTTGTCATCACGGCAACCAAGCGGGAAAATTCATACGCTGCGTTGACGGCAAATAACCTGTGATCGGGATTTTTTAAGGGAAGTCCAAATTGCACCATAACGGCATCACCGATAAACTTGTCGATTGTTCCGTCATGCTTTAAAAAGATATCGCTTGCAGCAGAAAAATAATAATTGAGAAAGGCGACCAATTCCTTCGGTTTTTTTGTTTCGGATATTTGCGTGAATCCTTCGATGTCTGAAAAGAGTACGGACGCCTCCACCTCTTCGCCTCCCAGCTCCACAAGCTCCGGATCTGCACTCAGCTGCTTCACGACATGCGGATTGACAAATTGCCCGAATATTTTTTGAATCTGCCTCTTGCTTCTCCCTTCCGTCGCAAAATTCCAACCGATGGAAACAACATATGTCAATACCATCGAGGTCATCGCAAACACCGATTTCATCCAAATCAAATCACGGGCAAACAAAATCGTCACGCCAAGAAAAAATATTCCTGCAACCGCCAGCAGCCCGCCCGTCCCTGTAATGATATTTCCCGAATAATTTGCCGCAATGGAAACCAGTGCGCAGCAGACCAGAACAATGAGAATAATCAACAACGGAGACACCGGATGGATAAAATCCCGATTAAGAAAATTGCTGAGAGCCGTAGCATGAATCTCTACACCTGGATACGGTTCCAGATGAGTGAATGGTGTGTTTTTAAGATCGAATAAACTTGGCGCATTCGATCCGATGAGAACAAGTTTGTCCTTGAACAGTGCCGGATCAATGTCGGGCGGCATGCCGGCTTGTTGCTTGAATGCGGACACGATAACGGAATGAATCGAATAATACGGAAACACTCCGTCAGGACCTCCTCTTCCATACCAATAGATCAGATAAGGAGACGATAGATCGTTATGGACAGGCCGGACGGCTCCGAACATGTCGCGGTAAACATTGTAGGAAAGAGAGAGTACGTTCGAATTCTGATAGGAATATTCCAATGCAATGCGCCGGCATATTCCATCCTCATCCGGAACAAAATTTACTATTCCGACCCCCTTGGCTGCTGCCTGGAACGGAAGAAGAGGAGCAAAAGATTTATCAAATCGGTAATGACGCTCAACATTGAATTCCGGATACCGTCCGGGAAATTTGATTAACGAATCCCCCGGCTCATCCCGATCATCATGTTTCGTTAGGATGGCGGCAAGATAGACATTGCCGGCGTTTCGGATGGCAGAGGCAAACATACTGTCATTATACGCACCTGCCGAATTGACTCTGTCCTCATCCGGTTCCGTGAATTGAAAATCATACACGATTGCTTTTGCTCCCGCCCTGCTGAGAAAATCAGTAAGCAATGCATAAAAATCTCTCGGCCACGGCCAGCCGGTTTTGGAAGTTCGCTTGAAATATTGCAAACTGTTTTGATCGATAGTAACAATCACGATGTTTGTATCAGGTTTTCTGGAGTGTTGAGCGATCCTGAATTGAAGATCGAGATCATTCAATTCAACGACCGTTCCGATCGTTGATTCCGAAATCATATATCCGGCCGAGATTGCAACTGCAACAGACACAATTGTCCGAAATCGTTTGGCGAACAGCAGTTTTTTAACTGATAATGTCATTTTTCTATGCGTTTACCATGGGAGGTCGTTCGTGAAGGGTTCGCAACCGAAGCGTGAAGAAAACTAAAATTGATGTGAGAATCAATATTAAAGTTGATTGCGGTTATCGCGCAGTCCGTATCTGTTTGTTCAATTCCCTGTAATCGATTTTTCCGTTCCGTTCGATCAAATGACG
>CAZQSI010000051.1:0-10027 GCA_964596155.1 uncultured Chitinophagaceae bacterium | reverse complement strand
TCTCTTTAATTTTTTTATTCACGGAAATCACTCTGACCCCTGCGCGGAAATTGAGAATGGCGCATTGAAACGTCTCGGAATTATTGAGCGTGCAAATCACTCGGCGCGACGTTCCGTCCGTGACCTTCTCTGCAATCTGTTTCGGCACAACCAGATGACTGCCCCATAATTTGTTGTCGGACCGTTCCAAACGAGCCGAAAAATTCTGAATACTGTTTTTTGCCATTATCCCTCCCCGATGATTTTCGAAATCACTTTTTTTCTCACTTCCGGATGCCAAAGTAAGGAGATTATTTTCATTTTGCTACAATCGTCAAGATTTTTATAGGCATGGTCACCGAAAGGAACATCCATGACTGTCGGTCGTCTAAATGTTACGTTGACCCCAATTATTCATTATTGTTCGGAGGTGTTATGAAACTGCATGTTTATCTTGCCATGCTGCTTTTTGCTTTTTCGTCAGTTTATGCTGTGGAAGGCGGTTCAAAGGAAGTGCGGGTGAAATCAAAAAGTAACCGGGGATGGCTCGGCGTCAGTATTAAGGATGTCACTCCTCAATTTGCCCGCGACAACAATCTGAAGATTAAAGAAGGCGCGTACGTCGAGGAGGTTGTAGAAAAAAGTCCTGCTGATTCGGCAGGATTCAAAAAAGGCGATGTCATCGTCGAGTTCAACGGTAAAAAAATCGAAACATCCGAAGATCTTTCAAGCACTGTGCAAACAGTGAAACCGGGAACCAAAGTGACGGCAAAAGTGAATCGATATGGAGATTCAAAAGCAATCGGGGTGACGGTCGGGAAACAGAAAATGAACAGATTGATGTCGATGGGAGTCCCTCGTGCACCCCGCATGATTGTAAAAATGTTTTCGGGTGATGTGGAAGGAATGGACCTGATGGACCTCAATCCTCAGCTTGCTGAATATTTTGAAGCACCCGAAGGGAGCGGAGTACTTGTAAAAAGTGTGGAAAAGAATGAAAATGCCGAAAAAGCGGGAGTGAAGGCAGGAGATATTATCACAAAGTTCGGATCGGAATCTGTCAGCGATGTTGACGATGTGTACGAAGCTCTCGAAGATGCGGACGAAGGATCTTCCGTCGCGTTGGAAGTGATCCGCAAGGGGAAAAAAATGTCTCTTTCATTGGAAGTATCAAAACGCGAGTTTGGCGATAATCAGGAATTCTGGCATCATTCATTCCCCGATAAATTCAAATTTCACTTTGAACCTGAATTGGATAGATTGCACAAAGAAATGGAGATTCGGATGAAAGAGCGTTCAGGTGAAAAAATGAAGCTGAAAAAGATCGAAGCGAATATCAGGAAAAGCGAAACATAACATAATCGTTTGGCATCAAAACTCAGGGGCGAAAGCCCCTTTGTTAATTCAGGATAAATGACTTCACCGTCGAAATATAGACGTGCTCTCCCATCACCGCGGGAATATCGGAATGATCGGCTCCTGAGACCGGTATGATCACTTTCGGATCATTCGCATTGCGATAGAGCACGTTACCGTTTTTTTCAAGATCGATAAATGTATCATTGACGCCATGAAGGATCATCACCGGCGCCTGAACATTTTTTATCCGTTCCGCATTATTGTATTCTCCCCGCATGAAGAACGTAGAAGGAATATCCAGCAGCGTGCCGCTCTGCGTCAGACTTGTCGCTGAGGCGAACGCCGCTTCAAGGATGAATCGCTTCGGAGTGAAGATACTTGATGCCAGATATGTGGAGGGTGCCCCGCCCAACGAAAAGCCGTAGACAATAATCTGGCCGTCGGCAAAACCAAGCGTTGAAGTGACATACTGATACGCAGCAACGGCATCCGAATAGATCGATTGTTCCGACGATTCTCCTTCGCTCATTCCATAACCTTGATAATCATAGATAAAGACATTGAAGCCCATCCTGTAAAACAATTCCGCCCTGTCCCAGTAAAACTGAAGGTGATCCCTGTTTCCATGCTGGTAGAGCACGATATTCTTCTCTCCCGAAACGGATGAACGGACAAAGTATCCGTAGATTTTTTTTCCCTGAGACGTCAATACCACCTGTGTCCGCAGCGATTCAGGAATCACCGTCGTTCGAAGGTCATACGCAGTGAGCTTTGTATTATTGAATAATGAACTGTCGAGATCAAAGCATCCTGCCAGCGACAGAACGAAGATCGACGCGATGACGGCGGAACGAATGGATTGGACCATTGAAGATGTTGTCATTTTATTTCCACCGATATTGCATTCCAAAAAAGATTCCGATATTTCCTTTTCCCCCGACAGATGCCAGACCTTCAAACACACCGTGACGGGTGTCGTGATTCATTGCGAGCCACTTTGATTCAATTTGAAGATTCGCCGCCTCCCCTGCCGGGAAACAGTAACCAATAAACGGCGAGAGAAACATCGACGATGTGGAGAATTGATACAGATCCTCAATTCCGAAATAGATCAGAGAATGTTCGTCCGTACGATAACTTGCAGTCAAAGTCCCCATCGGATAAAACCTCGTCGTGCTGCCTCTGAACGCATCCCAGAAAAAATACCCTCTTCCGTTCAGTGTAATTTCCGGACGGATTCCCTTTTCCTTCGCCAGCCGTGTGGAAAAACCGGCATCCAATCCGACATCCTTAAACAACAGCGCGGTGAGATGAGTGTTTGCGAAAATCGTCATATTCGGTTTGTAACCGTATGCGCCACCGAGGTTGAGGTACGGCACCGGAAACGCAATGCCGGCTGCAGGTATGATCGGTCCGCCGAGCGAGAGATGGATCTCTGTTGCGCCTTCTTCAAGAGGTCTGATTGGCTGAGTGATGCCGCATCCGGTCAACACCAGCAGGATGGAAAAACTAAAAACCGTTAAGAAACTCCGCATTCGTACCGCTCCGAATCCTATTGACACAATCATCAACTATAGTATCGTCTCTGTTGTTTATTGAAACGCTGTGCGAAATCGTTCCGGCACCGGAGCGAGCTTTCGAACTGAATAATCAAAAAATGCAATGCCGGTTTTTGCATGTGCCACCTCGCGGCCGGATTCCCGCTCCCTCACAAAGTAATACAAATCGCATCCAAATTTCGTAAAGTCCTGCACGGAAATCTGAATCCGAAGCGATTCGCCGTAAAATGCTTCGGACTTAAAAATAATGACGCAATCAGACATGATAATGCCGGTCTGCTCGATGTTCAGTTCTGTCCAGCCCTGTTCCACCAGCATGCGCAATCGGGCTTCGTGGAGAATGGATAATACGGAATCGTTGCCAAGATGTCCTCCGTAGTTAATGTCCGAAATACGGATCGGTATTTCCGTCGTGAAATGATATGTTGTCGGAAGTTCGAGCGAAACGCGCGGCATGAATCATCTTTCCTGTGACGTGATGTTACCCGTGATGGTATTCCTGAATCGACTTTACTTTGAGTTTACCTTGTTTGATTCTGGCAATTCCCTTTACCGCCGTTGCAGCGGCGGAGAGTGTCGTGATGAAGGCAATTTTCTGCTGTATGGCAGCCCAGCCGATGGAATATTCGTCGTACCGAGACTCTTCACCCAGCGGCGTGTTGATCACCATCTGCACCTCGCCGTTTTTGATCGCATCGACAATATTGGGACGTCCTTCATTCACCTTAAAAACGGGAGTTGCTTCGATGCCATGGTCGTTCAAAAACTTTGTGGTTCCTTCGGTAGCGATAATCTTAAATCCGAGATTGGCATATTCTTTTACAATTGAAATCGTTTGAGGTGTTTTATCATTATTGTTTACCGATACGAATATCGTCCCGTCGTTCGGAAGCGGATTTCCGGCAGCCAGTTGTGCTTTTGCCACCGAAGCGCCGAAGGATTGTGATATTCCCATTACCTCTCCTGTGGAACGCATTTCCGGTCCCAGGAACATCTTCACTTTATGAAATTTATTGAACGGGAAGACAGATTCCTTCATGGACATATGCTTCACCGACCGGAAGTCAAAATCGAGTACGCCGAGTGTTTTCAATTTTTTTCCGGACATTACCTTTGCGGCAATCTTTGCCAGCGGCACGCCCGTCGCCTTGCCGACAAACGGAACCGTTCTCGATGCCCGAGGATTTACTTCCAGCACATACACCGTATTATCTTTCATCGCAAACTGAACGTTTATCAATCCTCTCACATGTAGAAGGAACGCAAGTTTCTTCGTGATGGCGATGATTTCCTCCATCTTTTCTTCTTTCAGCATATACGGCGGCAGGACGCTGGAACTGTCGCCGGAGTGAATTCCCGCTTCTTCGATATGTTCCATCACACCGCCGATCAGAACGTCTTCCCCGTCGCTGACCGCATCAACATCAAATTCAAATGCGTCTTCCAGAAAACAGTCGATCAATACCGGTTTTTCCGGCGAAACGTCCACGGCTAATTTCATGTATTGTTTCAGCGCTTCGCCCGTGTAACAAATCTGCATCGCACGTCCGCCGAGCACATACGACGGACGCACAAGCACGGGATATCCGATCTCTTCGGCAACCAGCAGTGCATCTTTTACAGAATATGCCGTACCGTATTTGGGATGTTCAATCTTATGCTTTCGCAATAAGTCGCCGAACCGTTCGCGGTCCTCCGCAAGATCGATCCCTTCCGTGGAAGTTCCAAGAATTCTTACGCCGTTCTCTTCCAGCGCTTTCGCAATTTTGAGCGGTGTTTGTCCACCGAAACTGACAATGACTCCTTCCGGCTGTTCCAACTCGCAGATATTCAGCACATCTTCAAGAGTGAGCGGTTCGAAATACAATTTATCGGTCGTATCATAATCCGTCGACACCGTTTCGGGATTGCAGTTGACCATGATCGTTTCGTATCCCTCTTCGATGAGGGACTTCACTCCATGCACGCAGCAATAGTCGAATTCGATCCCCTGACCGATCCGGTTTGGACCGCCGCCGAGAATAATTACTTTTTTCTTTTCCGAACGGGTTGATTCGTTTTCCTGATCATAGGTCGAATAGTGATACGGCGTATTCGATTCAAATTCCGCCGCACATGTATCGACCATTTTATACACAGGAAGGATATTGAATTGTTTCCGGCGCGCCCTTACTGCCGCTTCATTCGATTTCCATATGACTGCCAATTGCCGGTCGGAGAATCCGTACTGCTTTGCCTTTAAAAACATTGGAGCGGCAACGGCATCAAACGGAATCTTTTTCAGTTCCAGTTCAAGATCAACAATTTGCTTGATGTTATGCAAAAACCAGGGATCGATGTTCGTCAGTTCGTGAACATCGTCGATGGTTAGCCCCAGCAAAAATGCATACCGTAGAAAAAAGATATTGTTCGCCTTCGGTTTGCGGAGCTGAATTTTTACTTTTTTCGTCCATGAGGCTTTTTGCGATTTTGTCAGAGTGTCAGCGGTGAACAGATCTTTTCCGTCCGAACCCAATCCTCCCCGGCCTTGCTCCAATGACCGGAGTGTTTTTTGAAGCGCCTCTTTGAACGTCCGGCCGAATGCCATTGCTTCACCGACCGATTTCATCTGAATGCCGAGCGTATCATCAACACCTTTGAATTTCTCAAAATCCCACCGCGGAATTTTCACCACGGTGTAATCAATGGTCGGCTCGAATGAAGCGGGGGTTAATTTGGTGATGTCGTTCGGAATTTCGTCGAGTGTGTATCCAACGGCAAGTTTTGCCGCAATTTTGGCAATGGGAAACCCTGTTGCTTTCGACGCGAGCGCTGAACTCCGAGAAACGCGGGGATTCATCTCAATAACATACATTGTTCCCGTATCGGGATTCATGGCAAACTGCACGTTGGAACCGCCGGTATCGACGCCGATGGCGCGAATCACTTTCAACGCCGCGTCGCGCATGAATTGATATTCCTTGTCTGTCAGCGTTTGTGCCGGTGCGACAGTAATGGAATCGCCTGTGTGGACACCCATCGGATCGAAATTCTCGATGGAGCAGATAATGACGACATTATCCTTCGTATCCCGCATGACTTCAAGTTCGTATTCTTTCCATCCCAGCACTGACTCTTCCACCAGCACTTCATGCGTCGGACTTTGAATAAGTCCGTTTTCCACTGTGGAGGTAAATTCTTCAATATTGTAGGCAATCCCGCCGCCGCTTCCTCCCATTGTAAATGATGGACGGATGATGATAGGAAATCTTCCGATACCGTTCGCCACTTTCAGCGCTTCTTCAACTGAATACACAAATCCACCTCGCGGCATTTCAAGACCTATTTCGGTCATCGTTTTCTTGAAGAGTTGTCTGTCTTCCGCTTTCCGAATTGCCTGAAGATTGGCTCCGATCAGTTCAACATTGTATTTCTCAAGGATGCCCCGCTCCGCCAAGGCGACAGCCGTATTGAGTGCGGTCTGACCTCCCATTGTCGGAAGAATTGCATCCGGACGTTCTTTTTCAATGATCATTTCGACAAATTCCGGCGTAATCGGCTCAATATATGTTGCATCAGCCAACTCCGGATCGGTCATGATGGTTGCAGGATTGCTGTTGATGAGAATAATGCGGAAACCTTCCTCGCGAAGCACTTTACACGCCTGTGTACCGGAATAGTCGAATTCGCAGGCCTGACCGATGACGATCGGTCCGCTGCCGATGATGAGGATTGATGTGATGTCAGTACGTTTTGGCATCGGGCAGTTCTATCGGGTGGTGGTTACGATACACAAAAACCTCCGCAGTGAATCACCGCCGGAGGTTTTCTGTTTTGGTTTGATTAGTATACAAAAAAGTTAATTCGATTACAATTCCTACTTTCCTGTTTCGACCAAAAGTTTTTTTCTCAACGAATAGAAATACTTGAACGTCAGCACAACCACTCCGGTCGCCAGAACGAGCAGAACCACATCGGTGACGACGAGTGTCCAGCTTTGAAAGCTGATGTACCGATTCAGAAGGATAATTAATGCCGTCACCGTTGTGACGAGCATAAATGCAGCCGGGATCGCTGCAAACCAATATTGTTTCGATTTTTGTGCCAGCCAGGCCGTAATGGCTATCATTGTCAGCGCAGCCAGCAATTGATTTGCCGCACCGAAGATCGGCCAGATCTTCAAATAGGCATTTGAAAACGTGAGCGACAAAAATCCTGCAACAACGAGAAAACCGTTGAACACTCTGCTTTTCAACAGTGCGGGAGGATTTTCAAACAGTGCAGCCCACAGTTCTTCAAATAAATATCGTGAGAGCCGCACCAGCGCATCGATTGTCGTCACTAAAAATCCTTCCAGAAGCAAAATTCCCCAGATCGTTCCGAACACCACGGGAAGTCCAAGCCCCATGTGAAGAATATTTCCCAATCCAAGAGCAAATGCCAGCGGCGCATTGCTTGCTCCCTGTATCGGATATACCAGCGATTTATATCGCTCAAAATCGATGCCGCCGGAAATAATCAGGATGACGCATAAAGCAAGCAATCCTTCCAGCAGCATTCCTCCGTAACCGATCACACGAGCATGTTTTTCATTCGACAACTGCTTGCACGAGGTTCCCCCGCAAATCAACCCGTGCGCGCCGGATGCCGCTCCGCACGCAATCGTGATGAACAGAAATGGCCAGAGCATGCCGAGATTCGGAGCGTTCATCGCTTCATCAAGATTCATCGCCGGTGTATTGATCACAGCTCCTGCCATACCGGCACCGATTACTCCAAACACCATGGATGCAAGACCGAGATACAATATCTGCGCGTTGATAAAATCGCGCGGCTGCAGTACAAGCCAAACAGGAATCCATGATGCGAAAAATACATAACACGTTATGACAATAATCCACGTGGTCGGCGAAAACGTGATGGGATACATATATCCGATCATGATCGATCCGAATGAAATGACAAACGCAATAGCAGAAACAAACCAAAGATTCATCTGCCGTTTATAGATCATCCATCCGATGAGCGGTGCCAGCAGCGTCATGACGATCACCGAGGCGGATGCCACGCCGCCGATTTGGACCTTCAGCGATCCGGTTGTGTCGATCAAATGCAATGCGGTGGTTTCGCTCGCTGCAATATTTACTTCATCAGGAGGCAATGCCGATGTTAGTGCAATCGCCGTCAATTGAAGAAACGCTGCAATCACCAGCAGGCATAAAATGATGGCAAACGAAACATAAAAAAGAAATCCGGCTTTCCCGAGCGTGCGCCGGGCGACTTCGGCGACGGACTTTCCTCCTTCTCGCACTGCGATAAACAGCGAAGTAAAATCATGCATAGCCCCGATTAATACCACACCGAAGATGATCCAAAACCATGCGGGAAGAAATCCGAAATAGAGTGCGAGCGTCGGACCGACAATCGGGCCGGCTGCGGCTATGGCGGCAAAATGATGACCGAATAACACCAGCGGTTTCGTCGGAACATAATCGACACCGTCATTAATGGTTGTGGCGGGAGTAGGACGGTCCGGATCCGGTTGAAGCACCCTGTCGATAAAAATACTGTAAAAGCGGTATCCGATCAGAAGTATTACTATCGACCCGGCCATCACTAATGCAATGTTCATATATCAGACTCCGAATTTCATTTGATGTGAATTCAGAGCAAATGTATAACAATCAAAGTGACTTCTCAAGTGCGAAATAAAAAAACCTTACCGGGACATCCGGTAAGGTTTCATGAATATAACGCTCAGATATATTAATTTATTTTAGAAGAATCATCTTTTTGGTTTGCACAGACCCTTCCCCGGTCAGTTTGTAAAAATAGACGCCACTTTCTGCCGGCTGACCTTGAGTATTCGTTCCGTTCCACTCAACAATGTTCCGTCCTGCGGCTGCCGTTCCGTTGATAAGCGTTTTGACTTCTCTTCCCACAAGGTCATACACAGTCAGCGTTACGTGAGACGCTGACGACAGAGTGAATTCTATTTTCGTCGCGGGATTAAAAGGGTTGGGATAATTCTGTAATAAAGAAAATTCAGACGGAATCTTTGTCGTGAATGGATTGACGCTTAACTGCAGATTACTTCCGAATTCCACATCATCAAGAGCAGCGTCCACAACGGATGATAGGCCGCCGTCCTGAACAATAAATCGAATTTTCATAACATCGGTGACGGCAAGGTTCGCCGAAATGTCTATTCTGTATTGCTTCCAATACGGCTGCTTTCCGAAAATTGCATTGACTAGGTTCCATGTTTGTCCGTTATCGTTCGATAACTCAACATACAATGTGTCATCCTTGGCCGATGACCGTGAATTAAAGTAAACCCAATACAACAGAGAGGGAGAGGACAAACCTGAAGGATCGAACGACGGCGATGTTAATGTTGTCCGGTAATCAACATAATCCGTCGGGGACGATGAAGCACCGGTTACAAAGAGAAAATTTCCTTTCGCTGAGTGATTTTTAGCCGGTTGCAGCGTATCGGTTCCGACAACAGCTGCAACGGCGGGTGATCGCACCCATTTCCCGGTATTTCCGGAATCCTTTGGACTCCCAACGATCCATCCGAGATCATGTTCAAAATCATCCAATCCGTTTGGCGAAAGAGGAATGGTGATTGAATTTTGCACTCCTCCGACAATCGTTACCTGCGTTGTTTTCGGAACGAAACCCCATTGGGATGCGACAACGGAAAATGTATTGCCTCCCAGCAATGCGGGAACGAAAAACTTTCCCGTTGAATCTGTCTGACCGGCAACCGGAGTTCCGGCGATGCTGACTCTGAAATTTTTCAACGGTGCCGATGTTGTTCCGTTGGTGATTGTACAGACAAGCGAACCGCTCTGCGACTGGTGCATGTACACCGTAGTGGAAACTACCGTATCATAGGTCATCGCAATCGTTTTCGTTGCCGTGAGATAACCTGTGGAATATGTTGACTTGGAAAATGTAACTGTCAATGTATCGTGGATCGAACCAAACTTCACTTTTCCCTCATTATCAGTCAAAAGTGTATCAAACCGTCCGGGAACCACCACCTTAACATTGCTTAAGGGCTGCATCGTTGCAGAATCAATAACCGTGATGACAGCTCGTGCAGCTTTCACCGATCCATCCTGCCCCGGAAAACGAATAAC
>CAZQSI010000050.1:16785-20743 GCA_964596155.1 uncultured Chitinophagaceae bacterium | reverse complement strand
CGTTTGGAGATTTCCAAGTCGGCGAATCGTCAGTCAGTCCGAATGTTACCACGGCAACCGGCGGAACAGCAATTTCCGCCGATGATTTCGGAACCGGGTCATGGACGGCGTTGACAGGACCAATCTACACCGAAGGTGCAAACGGAAATATACAAAACGGAACAATTATTCTTAATGCACCGACAGGATTTATGTTTGATGTGGGAGGAACTGCACCGACAGTCTTGGTCACTCGAGTTTCGGGAAATGGTCCCGACTCGAGAAACATAAACAATGTCGCTACTGGAACTTCCGTCGCCATCACATCGATAACAACATCACAAATCACCTTTACGGTGACAGATTTTACTACCAGCGGTGTCATAAACTCCCTCACGTGGCAGAATATTCGGGTTCGGCCGACAGTTGGAGGTCCGTTGCCGGCCGGACAAATCACCAAAACCGGCACATCGACGATGGCAGGTGTCACCAACGGCGTAACGAATTTCGGCGGACTGATTGCAGTTCCCGGCGCGATGACGAATCTGGTGATGACGCTGCCGGGCGAGACATTCACCGACGGAGTGGGCAACAGCGGATCTCCGTCCAACCAAACAGCCGGATCGTCGTTCAATATTACTTCGATCACGGCTACAGACCAGTATTTCAACACGGTTCCGTCCTACTCCGGAACGAAAACACTTGTGTATGTAGGACCCGGCGGAACGGCCTCCTCCTATACAACGAGCGTTGATTTTACTGCGGGTGTATCGACAACAATGCTTGCAACCACACTCACCAGAGCACAATCGACAACCATCACGGTCACGGACGGCGGTCAATACGGAACGGCGTCCTCAAGCGTTACGGTAGATCCGGGAGCGGTGACGAAACTGCAGCTGCTGACTCCGGGCGAGAGCACCGATGCAGGCAGTGCAACCGGAAAGACAGGATCACCGTCAGCGCAAACGGCAGGTTCATCGTTCAATGTTACAGTGAATGCGGTTGATGCACACTGGAATGTTGTTTCATCAGTGACCGATGTTATCGGAATTACATCATCGGATACGTATGCGGTGCTTCCGGCAAACGCAGCGCTTGTTTCCGGAACGCAGATATACAGTGTAACATTCAAGACGGCAGGAACGCAGACCGTCACCGCTTCGAACATCACCGCGCCGGGCATCTCGGCGAATACATCGCCGTCCGTGACGGTAAATGCCGGCGCATTAAACAAACTGCAATTGATCGTCCCGGGTGAAACGGCAGATCCGGGTTCTCCCACGGGAAAAACAGGAAGCCCGATTGACCAGGTAACCGGCACTCAATTCTCATTTACGGTCAATGCTGTCGATGCCAATTGGAACATTGTCAGTGCAACAAACACGATTCAGATTACCTCATCGGACGGTGCCGCCACACTTCCTTCAAACGCTGCACTGGTTGCAGGTACTGCTAATTTTGACATTACACTCAATACTGTCGGAACACGAACAGTCACAGCAACAAGTGTTGCAGGTCCTGCGGTCACCGCCGGAACAAGCGCAAATATTCTGGTTGTAGCTGTGACACTCACTCCGGCGACCGGCGGAAACGCCATTTCGGCTGATGACTTCGGAACGGGATCTTGGACGGCGCTGACAGGACCATATTATGGTGAAGCGACGTCAGGAAATATTTCCACGGGAACAATTATCCTTAATGCTCCCTCCGGTTTTGAATTTGATCAGGGAGGCACACCGCCGACCATTCTTATTACGGGCGGGTTAACAGACTCTGACAATATCAACAATCTTCCGTCGGGAACATCTGCATCAGTTTCGGTCTCGGCGACTCAGATTTCGTTTACGGTGACGGATGTTTCATCCGGAGGATCCGTCAATTCACTGACATGGCAGGATGTCCGTGTTCGTCCTGCTGCAGGCGCTCCGCTTGCATCGGGTGATTTGACAAAAACCGGAACATCCACAATGACAGGTATTACAAACGGAGCAACAAACTTCGGTTCGCTTTCCATGATTCCCGGTGCAACGGACAAGCTGGTTGTGACATTGCCGGGACAAACATTCACATCCGGTTCGGGGAACAGCGGTTCGCCGACGAATCAAACGGCTGGATCTGCCTTTACCATCAGTTCAATTACGGCAACCGATCAATACTATAATACGACCACATCATACTCCGGTTCAAAAACAATTTCATATTCAGGTCCGGCCGGAGAGACATCGTATACAACTAGCGTATCATTTACATCGGGTGTTTCTGTTACAACACTCACGACGACTCTGCGGAGAGCCGAGACTGTGTCAATCACGGCGGATGATGCAACGTATTCCGGACCGGCATCATCATCTCTGACAATTGATCCAGATACATTTACAAAACTTCAAATACTTGCGCCGGGTGAAAGCAGCAATCCGGGCACAACGGGTTCCGGCATCACCGGATCGCCTGCCGCACAGACTGCCGGAAGTTCATTTAACGTAACGGTCAATGCTGTTGATAATTATTGGAATCCGGTCAGTTCAACGGACAATATTCAAATCACCTCCAGTGACGTGTACGCAGTGCTTCCCGCCAATAATACGTTATCAGGTGGGACGCAGACATTTGCGGTGACATTTAAAACCGCGTCACCGGCAACGGTTACTGCAACCGATCTGACGAACGGTGGTATCACCGCCGGAGTCACTTCGTCAATCACAGTGAATCCCGGTGCGATAAACAAACTCCAGGTTCTGGTACCGGGTGAAACGGCGGATCCGGGTTCTCCGACGGGAAAAACCGGCACGCCGGATAATGCTGCTATCGGTTCATCATTCTTGGTAACGGTGAATGCGGTGGATGCAAACTGGAATATTGTCAGTGCCACCAATACGATTCAGATTACTTCGTCGGACGGTGCAGCAACGCTGCCTTCCAACGACGATCTGGTTGGCGGTACGTTCGACTTCACCGTCACATTAAATACAGCAGGCACGCAAACGGTTACCGCAGCAAGTGTTGCCGGTCCCGCCGTCACTGCCGGAACAAGCGCCAATATTACGGTTGCTGCAGTGGTTATCACTCCCGCATCCGGCGGCGGTGCGATATCTGCCGATGATTTCGGGACAGGATCGTGGACCGCCTTAACAGGTCCGTCATACGGTGAATCGGGAAGCGGAGACATTCAAAACGGTACAATTATCCTTAATGCACCGGCAGGATTCATTTTCGATATCGGCGGCACTGCGCCGACGGTGCTTGTCACCAGAACGGGCGGCGGCGGAGGAAATGCACGTAATATCAATGATGTTGCCAGCGGAACCTCGCTGGCAATTGATTCCATTTCAACAACGCAAATTTCCTTCACCATAACAGACTTTACAACCAGCGGTGTCACAAATTCGTTGACCTGGCAGAATGTTCGCGTGAGACCGGCAGCCGGAACACCGCTGGCATTCGGCGACATTACAAAATCCGGAACGTCCACGATGGTTGGAGTGACGAACGGATCAACAAACTTCGGAACATTGACGGAAATTCCCGGTGCTGTTGCTGACCTTATCGTGACAATGCCTGGCGAAACATTTGTGCAGGGTACGGGAAACACCGGTTCGCCAAGCGATCAGACGGCAAATGTCGCATTCAATTTGACCAGCGTAACCGTGGTTGACCAGTATCTCAATACCGTCACCTCGGATAATACTACCCGCGCATTAACATATTCCGGACCTTCCGGTTCACCGGTAATTACACCGGTCAGCCCTGCAACAGTATCATTTGCGAACGGAGTATCATCTGCGACAATCTCGGCAACATTGTTTGTCGTTGAATCGGCCACCATCGCCGTTGACGACGGTACAACGACCGGAAGCGCGGGTTCGCCATTTAATGTTCTGGCGCAGCCGACCTACTGGACAGGCAGCGGTGATGGAGTAAACTGGAATGACGGCGCCAACTGGTCAACCTCTGCAGTGCCGACAACGTACAGTCATGT
>CAZQSI010000050.1:12579-16685 GCA_964596155.1 uncultured Chitinophagaceae bacterium | reverse complement strand
TCCAAAACCTACCATCATCTGACGATCAGCGGCAGCGGGACGAAAACAAACGGCGGCGCGGTGACGGTAAATGGAAATCTGCTGATCAGTTCCGGCACAACGCTCGATGACGGCGGATTCCAGATTACCGGTAACGGTTCGAATTCACTTACCGTTGCATCGGGTGCATCACTCTCTCTCGGATCGGCAGGGAGCGGAACGGCATTTCCGACAAATTATACTTCCATTTCTCTCGATCCTTCAAGCACGGTGCTCTATACATCAGATGCCGCGCAAACAATTTCGGCGTTGAATTATGGTAATCTGACCAGCAGCGGATCCGGCGCACGATCATTATCGACAAGCGATACGATCGGCATTGCCGGTACATTGACGCCGGGAGGAAACAGTTATACGACAACCGGAAGCACGATTGACTTTAACAGTACCGGCGCGCAAAATATTCCGGCTCTCTCCAATTACAACAATCTGATCATCTCCGGAAGCGGTGTTTCAACGCTGCTGGCTTCCATCTCGGTTGACGGCGATCTCACCGTTGCAGGCGGAACGTTGGATATCGGAACATTCACCGCTGACCGCTCTTCTGCCGGCGGAACGCTCACCATTGCGGCATCATGCACGCTTCGCATCGGCGGAACCGGAACGATTCCTGCTAATTACAGCACGCATCTATTCGATCCGGCAAGCATCATCGACTTTTACGGCACGACACAAACGCTTCCGGCAGGAACGTATGAGAACCTGACTGTTTCCAGTCCCGGTGGAACGATCACGCTTGGTGCCAATGTCAGCGTGAATGGTGATATCAATGTCAACAACGGCACATTGAATCTTTCGACATTTACAGCAAACCGTTCTTCTTCCGGCGGTTCGCTGACGGTCGGTGCGTCCGGAACGCTCCGTATCGGCGGTACGAATTCGCTTCCGACAAACTACACAGTTTATTCATTTGATCCCGCAAGCACAGTGGAGTTTTTCGGCACATCGCACACAATTGATGCCATGCAATACGGCAATCTTAACGTCACATCTTCCGGCTCGTTGACGTTTGCGTCCGGCGACACAATCGGAATTGCGGGGACGTTCACGAAAGGAACGGGATCGTACACGATTACCGGCAGCACCGTGAATTTCAACGGAACGGGAGCACAAACAATTGCTGCTGCCGATTACAACAACCTGATAATCTCCGGCGACCGCTCGGCCAACATCATTACACTGGAAAGCGGCACGATCACTGCTTCCGGATCAGTTGATGTTACTGCCACATCGGTCGCCTCATATTCCGTAACAGGAAGCATCTTCGAATATAACGGCAGTTCGCCGCAAACGGTCGCAGCAATCACGTACGGCACGTTGACACTTTCCAATACGGGACTGAAATCAATTAATGCAACAATCACGGCAAATAGTGATGTAAATGTCGGCAGCGGTACTGGATTGACCATCGGAGGTTCCGGCGTGTTGAATTTCTTTGGCGATTTACAAAATGACGGTTCAATCATAAATAACGGAGTCATCAATGGACTCTAATGTCCCATTCACACAACCAGACAACGAAAGGAGAAAATCATGAAGATTCGACCGCCGTAAGAAGCAAAGAGCTGCCGAATGACGGCAGCATTTCGATCGCTCCATGAGCAGGAGTGATTTTCAGAACCACAATACAACAATAACACAACATAAAGGATACAGTTATGAAAACGCAACAACACAACAACAGCGATATCAACAAACATAAAATTCACAACAATGCTTTTAACACAAAAACACAAAGGAGCAAAGCTATGAAACCCAACAACATATTTCGCACGAGCCTGACCATGCTTATTGGTCTTGTCATGATAGCATCTCTGTCGTTTGGACAGGGAGTTCTGAAAAACGGCGGTACGTTTACGAATACCGGCGTTGCCACCTACAAATCGGTGGAAAATTATAAAACCACTGCAGGTACCATTCGCAACTCCGGAACACTGAATGTTTCAGGTACCGGTACAAATGATCTCATAAATACAGATGGTGCAACTCTGCATGGTACAATACTTAACTTCATCGGAGGAACCGGAGCGGGAGTTATTGTGGTCTCCGATGCAATCAACAACAATAATGCATCGTCAAGAATCGACAATGACTCCTTGGGAGCCAAGGGCACGATTTTTGTCGGTGGCAACATCACCAACGCCGGAACATTTGATACTGACAGCGGAAAGATTGTCTATAATGGTACCGGTGCTCAAAGCGTCATCAGCACCACGTACGGAGTGCTTATCGCCGATCAAAGCTCCACAAAAACACTCGGCGGTGCAGTTACCGTTCGCGACTCAATGCTGATTGATAACAACGCAGTATTTGCTACAGCTTCAACAACGCTGACGTTGCAAGGTGCTGCGAATGTCGCTCAAAACGGCGGATCGCTTACAGCAGTAGGATCGACAGTGACCTATAATGGCGATTTGACTCAGTCCATAATTCCTGCTCAGTACTTCAATTTGGCATTAACAGGAGCAACATCAGGACGGGTTAAAACTTCGCCGGGCGGAGTTTCGTTCCTTGCATCCGGTTCGCTTAATCTTGCCACGGCAGGAGATTCTCTGGAAGTATCCAGCGGCGCACTTGATCTGACGAATCTTACGAACGGTACATACACAAACAACGCAAGCATTCGCATCAGCAGCACCACAACACCGGTGTTGGCGTCGATTACCGGTTCATTGGGTAACTTCGTTTACAATTCTGCAAGCCCGCAGACGATTGCAACAGGAACATATAACAATCTTACATTGCGTGCAGCAGGAACAAAGACGTTCAGCGCCACCGACTCCGTGGAAGGAAGCTACATCGTAGAGTCAACGTCAGGAACGCGTGACTACACCGGCAATACATTCACATTCTCCGGCGGTGCGCAGACTATTGCTCTTGAAAACGAAGTCTTCAACACATTGCGTTTTGCAGGATCAGGTGCAAAATCTGTCAGTGCAACAGACTCTACAACTGCTAACACCGTTGCACTGCTGGGAACAGCACAGGTTACAAATGCCAATCACTTTAGAATCGTTTCCGGCGGGTTGGCTATTGCATCCGGAACATCGTGGACAAACAATGCTTCGATGGGAATTACATCAGGCGGTTTGACAAACGATGCAACATTTGCTCAGAGCACAGGTGCGTTAAATGTAACCGGCACGATTTTGAACAACGCAGCCGGTGTGTTTAACGTTGGTGCGGCCGGCTCGGTTGTTTCGAACGGCGATTTCGAAAACGATGGTACCGTTACAAACGCCGGTACAATCACAGTTGAGTAATCCATCTTCATAAACGATGCACTGCCTGCTTGGATTTTCGTGAAAACATGAGCGGGCAGAAATTCAGAGTTTAGTACCGACTTTTAACGCGGTATTGAACAAACGTGGATGGATATATGAAACGAATCGCGATCGACATGCGGTGCCGCAGCGCCTCATCGGCAGAATCGGTACGGTTGATGTTGCTGACGAAGAGGTCTCCGGCGCATGGATTACACCCTCCGGGCAGACGGGAGCCGGTTAATTCCGACAATGCTTTTTCGTTCGGAATTGATATTGGTTCTTTGAATGCTCCGGGAAGCGGTCATCCAATCGGTGTCAGGAATGGCAATACGGGATCCTCAAACGCCATTTCCGAAAACATTCGGTTTCTTTATGATATCGATAGATTGGATGGCGGAGGGAGTTCTCCGCCCGTACGTGACGGAACCGATCCGACGATTTCAAGTGAAATCGATTTGGGTCCTCCGCGATACCTCGCCCATCGAAGATTGATGGGGAGTGACGGAGGGAGTAGTCCGCCCGTACGTGATGGAACCGATCCGACGATTTCGAATGAAATCGATACGGGTCCTCCGCGGTACCTCGCTCATCGATTGTTGATGGGGAGTGACGGAGGGAGTAGTCCGCCCGTACGTGATGGAACCGATCCGACGATTGTGATTGAAATCGACACGGGTCCTCCGCGGTACCTCGCCCATCGATTGTTGATGGAGAGTGACGGAGGGAGTAGTCCGCCCGTACGTGACGGAACCGATCCGACGATTTCGAATGAAATCGATACGGGTCCTCCGCGATACCTTG
>CAZQSI010000050.1:6549-12479 GCA_964596155.1 uncultured Chitinophagaceae bacterium | reverse complement strand
GGAACCGATCCGACGATTTCGAATGAAATCGATACGGGTCCTCCGCGATACCTTGCCCATCGAAGATTGATGGAGGGTGACGGAGGGAGTAGTCCGCCCGTTCGGGATGGAACAGATCCGTCGATGATGATGATTCTAGACACCTGTCCGCTGTATTACCCGGGTCATTGGAGTACTCCGCCCGGACGCAATCGAATCGCTGAGATTCAGTTGCGGTATGAACACCGGATTGGGATTGAAGAACTATTCGTTTCACAATGGTGAAGAATATCAATGAACAAGAAACATCAATGAAATATTTGAACAATAACGAACATGAATGATCGGATGATGCATACTATCCGGTCAATCAAACAAAGAATCATATGCGTTTTCATAACATGAAGAACGATAACGGTACCGCTGCAGCGTATTCGAACGTGAAGATGCTCACTTCACTGATGAATATGGTCATGTATAGCAGCGGAATGCTGTTTCGAGAATGATATCACGGTTCGGCGCGGGGAGTGTTTGGTGCTCCTTTTCACTCTCCGCCCGGATCGGTTGTGTAAGAAAAAAAATAAAGGACACGGTAAACGATACGCAGATCCAAACTGAATGGATTGCAATATTGGCAACACGATGGTCGGAATTATCCGGCTGCAATGCGGCAGAACGACTGGCATTGCCTCGTATGCATGGATGGATCATCAAAACATAAACACCCAAAAGGTTGTTGTATGAAAAACTATTATCACAGACCGATACGGGAAGGGACAGGATGGAAACTATTCCATTATGACATTCCCGGGCGATGGCCGCAAAGGTCCATCAAAGAAGGAGTACGGCGCATCGATCGCACGATGACCGGATTCAAGCCGGTACTTTCTCAAACTGCTCTGCAACAAACGAGAAATATTTACGGCGGACCGTCTGAGTCGGTGAAGAGGAAAAACAAACATACGATCGTTCGATCGCTTGTGGTATTGATGCTCTGTTGTTTCGTCGGAACAATCGGCGTTGCTCAGCAATTAAAGAACAGCGGAACTATTACCAATACAGGAGTACTGCGTCTAAAAAATGATCCGTTAGGATTGCCTGATACGCTGCTTGGAACACTGCAGCTGACCGGCGCAAATCAGCAGCTCTCATCTGCAAAATATAATAACGTTGAACTTATCGGCACGGGAACAGTCGCAACACCGGCAGGAAACATTACGCTGAACGGCAGTTTGACAATCGCTGCACCGGTAACACTCAATATTACAAAAGGCAGTATCATCACATTGGGTGATTCGTTGAACGAATCGGGAATTTTGAAGGGTGCAATCCAGAAATCGGTGAACCTGACAGGGAGTACTACGTCCAGTAACTTCGGGAATATTGGCGCGGCCATCACATGGTCCCCCAACGCTCCGGGCGTTACAAACGTGATCCGTGCTTCCGACTCGCTGAAAACCGGAAATGGAAACGAATCCATCAGAAGATTTTATGAAATACAGCCGACCGATGCCACGGCAACCGGTTCGGTCACGTTCAAATTTTACGACAGCGAATTGAACGGACATACCGTGTCCAATCTTCAGCTCTGGCGGTCGACCGATAACGGCGCGAATTGGGTGCGCCACATTCCCGTCGTGGATACGTTGCTGCGAACCATTTCCAAATCAAATGTTCCGTTGAAGGGATTATGGACTGCGTCCGATACCGTGAGAGCACTCGGACCGCTTCAGGGCGGAGCGGGAATTCCGGTCAGTCTGGCTCAGGCAAGCACACAGACGGACGATCCAGTGATTCTCACCACACTGGATACATTGAAAGTGTTTGTTGCGGACATCTTCGGATCTCCGGTCAGCGGCGTCTCCGTTGCATTTGCGATTACGAATCGGCCGATTTCCTCATCGGGAGAATCGCTGTCCGATTCTTCCGTTATGACGAATGCAGACGGTATTGCATCGACGCTCTTTACGCTGGGGAACAAAGTAGGACAATATCGAGTTGAAGCAACGTCTCCGACATTGAACGATACAGTCAGATTTACCGCTTCGGCAAAACATGGCGCACCGCAGACGCTTGCATCGATCGCTGTCTCGCCGCAAAGCAGAGTGATTCTGTCACAGCTTGACTCGCTCTTTACTGTCGCCGTAACGGATATCGGAGGAAATGCTGTTGATAGCGCGACGGTGACCTTCACCGTTGATTCGATTCCGTCGATTGCTGCGTTCGGATATGGTGTCAGCGCTGCTTCGGTGCTGACCGATTCCGCCGGACGTGCATCGACGTTCCTGACGCTTGGAAGCAAGGTTGGAACGTACGGAGTAAAAGCAAAGGTGTCCGGAGTGTCGGATTCAATACGATTCTTTGCAACGGCAACTGTCGGCGCGGCTGCATCAATGGTCCGCGGAAACGGCAACGATCAGGTCGGCACGGTGGGAACATCGGTCAATCCGATGGAAATTTCACTGCTTGATGTCGGTGCAAATCCCGTTCCGAATGATACCGTACTGTTCAGAATTTCTTCGTTCCCGGCAGGATCGGATACCGGATCGTTAAGTTCCTCCGCAGTTGTAACTAATTCGCTTGGGACTGCGTCGTCAATCCTGACGCTCGGAACCAGGGCGGGTGACTATACGGTCAGTGCACAAAACAGTACATCCGGCGGATCGTTGACATTTAACGTGAAAGCAAAAGCGGCTGCTGCTGCATCGCTTGCCGAGATTTCCGGAAACAATCAAACGATGCCGATTCTTTCAATGCTGGCAGACAGCTTCGTTGTTAATGTCGCTGATATGTTCGGCAATCCGGTGGAAAGCACCATGGTACGATTCTCCATCGATTCACTCTTCGGAAATGGATCGGGAGCATCGCTGACGGCGGACAGCATGTTCAGCAATGCGCAAGGTATTGCCTCCAGCAGATTGACGCTTGGATCACGAGCAGGACTCTATCGGGTGATTGCGGATGTCAATGGAATACCAACCGTCACGTTTGATGCAAACGCTTCTGTCGGCGCTGCGGTAGCGATGCAGGCGGTTTCCGGCAGCGGTCAATCGGCGGTAATTCTGACGCCGCTGGTGAACCAGTTCGTTCTGCGGGTGAACGATATCGGCGGCAATGCTGTTCCGAACACGCCGGTTCAGTTTACGTTCGACGCAGTACCCGCAAATGCTGCAGGTCAGGTGATGACGATTCCGTCGACGGCGACGGACGGATCAGGTATTGCACGGACGACCTTGACGCTCGGCAACAAAGTCGGAACATACCGCATCAAAGCATCCAGTCCAGGAATTCCGGATACATTCTTCATTGCGACCGCATCGCACGGCGCAGCGGCAGCGATGATACCGAGTGCGGGAGCGGGACAGACAAAACCAATCCTTTCGCCGCTCGACGTTCCGTTCACGCTGCAGGTGGTGGATGTCGGCGAGAATGCTGTGCCGATGAGCAATGTGCAGTTTAGTATTGTCGGCCGGCCGGCGGGTGATACCAGCGCCGTCATGAGCGCGTCGGTCAATCCGACCGATACCAACGGTGTCGCATCCTCCAGATTGACGCTCGGCAGCAAGGTCGGACTATATACTGTTCGGGCTTCCATCGCTGCTCCGTCCGGTGCGGAATCGATGGTGATTGCCGGTAAGAATCAAAAAACAACATCAAAACAATCGTCGCCGGCAGCAATCGAAACGACATTTACGGCACTGGCAACACATGGCGCATCGGCGGCAATGGTGAAAGTGTTCGGTGACGGACAGATCAATCCGACCGAGACCTTGCTCGATACCGCATTTGTTGTATCGGTACGCGATATCGGCAACAATCCTGTTCCGAATGATACTGTTCGCTTCAGTATCGTTTCCGCACCGCAAAACGCCACATTGCAGGCGGTGAGGGATTCTGTTGTCGTGACAGATTCGAACGGTATTGCATTGACCTACCTTATGCTCGGAACCAGAGAAGGAACGTACGGAGTAGAGGCGGCGGTCAACAATGTTCCTGCCGCTTCGTTTGCCGCATCAGCATATGTATTATACGGCGATCTCAATAAGGATATTACTGTCAACATTGCGGACATCACGATGTTTGTGGACTTCCTCAACAAGAAAATTCCTCTTTCGTCGTCGGATTCGGTGAAAGCGGACTATAACCGCGACGGTATGATTGACACACTCGATATTACTTACATGCGGGAAACTATTCTCAGCCGTTCGCTTTATGCCAATGCACTGCCTCCGGCAATCTTCATCGGAGACAATACAAACCAACACTACGTATCGCCGGTGAGAGTAACGAAACGCAAAACATTTGCCGACGCCACGACAACGTTTGAAGCAACGCCGTTCGGTCTGCGCGTGAACGTCACGAACACGATTCCGGTTCGCGGTATTGAGGTCCGCGTCCACCTGAAGGATTCGTCCATCAACGTCAACAACATCAATCTGCTGTTGAAGCGGGCGCAAATGATGAATTCGTTTGTTTCCACGACGGATAATGAAGTCCGCGCAGTGGCATACAACCTGCAGAATATCGAGATCGAACCAGGCGTTGGTTCCGTCTTCAGACTGCCGAAGATTATCTCGGCGGATATGATCGACTCCACCGAAGTCATTTTTGCAACGCAGTCGAACAGATCCGAGCGGTCGAGCGTGACGACGGTAACCGCTTCCCCGACGGCGTATCCGATCACATTCCGTCTGTCGCAGAACTATCCGAATCCGTTCAACGGATCGACGACGATTGAATATGACATTCCGGACGGAACGGCGTTGACAAAGACTGTCATTCAGGTGTATAATATTCTCGGTCAGACGATTAAGACGCTCGTGTCCGAAGAGCAGGATCCGGGACGCTACCGCATTACGTGGGACGGACGCGACCAATACGGCAAGACCGTTTCTTCGGGAGTCTATTTCTACAGGCTTATTTCAAAATCTCACGTTGGATCAAGGAAGATGCTTTATGTTAAATAGCAGGATTAAATATCTAACCACATTGATGATTCTTGCATCGATGACATTTTCCATCGGCTGTTCCGGTGCGATGGCGGGAAGCCGGTCGGGAACACGGTACATTCATTCATACACACTTGTGCAGCCGGTGTCGAACAAGCAATTAATCTACCGCGACGAATTTATCATCATTCAGTTCAAGATTGATGAATCCGCCGTGCGGTTCCAGATGCAGAATATTTCGGAGGCGCCGATTTCCATCGTATGGGAACAGGCATCCATTGTATTGAATAATCGTGTCTTTCCTGTCCGGAATTCTAGCACGCTGTACAATACTGGGCACGAACAGCCGCTTGCCGTGGTCATTCCGTCTCTGGGATATATCCGCGATCTTGTTATTCCGCGGGATTATATCAAGCTGTCGAACAATGAATGGATTGAAAAAGATCTCTTTCCGTCGAATGATTACGGTTCCGATGCGCGGAAACGGCTGATCATGCGGTATGTCGGAAGCCAGATTCAGATTAATCTGCCATTGAAGATTGCGGATATCGTTCAGGATTACTCGTTTCTCTTCCGTGTGCAGGGGATCAACGCTGTTCCGGCAAATATGCTCCCTCCGCCGAAACAACGGCCGGTTCCTCCCGAAACAGCGAAGGTGATTTCCCAAGGATCTCAATCTCTGCTGCCGGTCGTGCTGGCAGGGGGAATTTTGGCTGTGGCCATCTATGTTTTTTCGAAAGAAAAGGCGACACCAATCAATTTTTAGGGGATTTTCGATCATTTAGTAAATTCTAACTTCCCATTACCGAACGGTACTGCTATATTGCACACAGGTAATCAAGGAGAGATGAGGAACAATATCATGAAAACATTCGTCATATTTACCGCTGCGGTTCTGACATTGGCAGGCTGTTCCAGCCGTCCGGTAGCGATGAAGTCGGACAACAGATATTTCACCCCGATACGAACGACATCGATGGCAAGTGCCGCCCGGCAATCCGG
>CAZQSI010000050.1:0-6449 GCA_964596155.1 uncultured Chitinophagaceae bacterium | reverse complement strand
CTCTCCCAATTTGAAGTCACCGGAGCCGAAACATTTGCCGCCGCTCTTGCCGATGAGCAGATCCGCAAGGGAAATTCCGCCATTATTGTATCTGACACGTTCCACACCAAAACGAAAGCTGAAATTATTCATCTTCCGATTGGCATCAGAACAATTGCCCGGCGGTACGCGAACATAAAAAAATTAAAAGAGCTTATCCGGGAGCGTCACATTGATGTCGTCCATGCCCATTCCCGCGCAGCAAGCTGGGTTGCATACTTTGCAACACGAAAGGGAAATGTTCCGCTCGTTTCAACTGTCCATGGACGCCAGCATATCCATTTCTCCTCCCGCCGGTTTCACATGTACGGGGAAAAGGTTATGCCGGTCAGCCGCTCAATTTTAATTCATATGAACCGGGATCTCGATTATCCGATCGAATCGATGAGAGTGGTCGGTAACGGATTGGATCTGACACAGTGGAAAAATTCCGCTCCCCGCAGGAAAACGAAATCTCCTCGCATTGCAGTGATCGGCCGTCTCTCCGGACCAAAAGGTGAAGTGGCGGTTCAACTGCTCACGTATGTGTTTCCGCAGCTTGTTGAAGCTCTGCCGGGATTGACGATTCATGTGATTGGCGGAATGAACAATGCATCAATCCTTCAGGAGGCGGTCTCCCGGTCGCCGATAAAAGAGAAGATCGTTGTCCGCGGACATCTCAACGATTTAAAATCGGTGTATCGTGAATTTGATTTGGTCATCGGCTCAGGGCGGGTCGCAATCGAAGCGCTTGCATCCGGATGCAGTGTGATGGCAATCGGTGAATCGAACTACATTGGTGTCGTCGGAGAAAACAATCTGGACGAAGCGATCAACACGAATTTCGGCGATACGGGAATTAAAAAGGATCCCGATTTCGGCAACATCGTTCATGATCTGAAACAGGTTCTTGGAACATCGAAACAGTTGAAACCACTCCGGAAAAACTGGGGGAGGGAAGTTGTCGAAAACCATTTCAACATTGTGTCGAAAGCTGAACAGATTCTTGAGTGTTATGCAGAAGCGCGTGCGCTGAAAATCGGAATTTCCGAAATCCCGGTCCTGATGTATCATCGCGTAACAGACGGTGCACCCGCCGGCACGATGCACGGCATCTATGTCACCGCCGATGAATTCGACCGTCAGCTCTCCTTTCTGAAGGAGAAAGGTTTTACCGCATTGACCTTCCGCGACATTCAGAGCATTATCAAAGGAACAATGCCGATTCCGAACAAACCGGTCATTCTTACGTTTGATGACGGATATGAGGATAACTTCCTGAATGCGTTTCCTCTGTTTAAAAAGCACGCGATGACGGGAGTTATTTTTCTGATCGGTAACCCAAAGATTAAAACGAATGAATGGGATACGGTAAGCGGAGAACCGCCGGCTTCGTTGATGAACGATAAACAGATTATTGCCATGCGCGATTACGGCATTGAATTCGGCTCGCACACGTTGAACCACCGGCATCTTACCCACTGCACGCCGGAGATGGCATTGAAGGAGATTGAAGGGTCGAAAAAATTATTGGAAAAAAGAGTCGGAATTCCGATCATCTCCTTTGCCTATCCGTACGGTGCGTTGAATGAACAGCATAAAAAAATGGTTCAGGAAGCCGGATATTCCTTCGGGATCGCGACCGATTCGGGCCGAAGGAATTTTTGGGCTGATCTTTATAAAATCCGCAGAATTCCGATTTTCCCCGGCACGTCTAAGTTTCAGTTTTGGAAAAAAACATCCGGCCGCTATCATTGGTACAAAAGCGTTTATTAATCGGTGATCGCCGCACCGAAGCGATAGACTCCTCCCGTCGATTCAATATACGTCTTGCAAAACCTTGACGATTGATTCTTTCTGCAGAGAGAACCTTTCCGTACATTGAATCAGAATGGAACCGTCAGCCCGATATCATCGGAAGTTCATCATCAGGCATTGCTCTTTTGCTCTCTTCTGGGCGCTCATGGTTCTCGTTCCGAACGTTTCGTCCCTGCTATTCGCCCAGCGCATTGCTACACACCAGCATGAAAAATCTGAAATTCACTCCCGAATCACTCAATCATCCTCCGGGGCAAGCAACTGGTTCGACGTAACGTATTACAGAATATCGTTGGATATTCAGCCGGCGATCAATCACATTGTTGGCAGCGTGATGATCAACGGAATCTGCCGGCAGCAGAATGCGGTGGTGCTGACATTGGATCTTGCAGGGACGATGCAGGTAGATTCCGTGTATGTCAACGGATCATACAAAGGAGTGCAGCAGAAGAGTCAATCGTTTGATATTCAGCTTGGACAGCCGGTTCAATCCGGAGAAGCGTTGTCGGTGCTGGTCTATTATCACGGCACACCCATAGCGACAGGGTTCGGCAGTTTTGTGTTCAATCAGCAGGCGGGACAACCATGGGTCTACTCGCTCAGCGAACCGTACGGCGCGTCGGACTGGTGGCCGTGTAAAAATATTGTCAGCGACAAAGCCGATTCCCTCGACGTGATCGTCACCGCCGATTCGATCTTCAAGGTCGGGTCGCAGGGAATTCTCGATTCCGTTGTACATAACGGAAAAGGACGTTCGACACATTACTGGAGATCGCGGTATCCAATTTCGACATATCTCGTTTCCGTCGCGGTGACTGCCTATGCTCAGTTTTCGGACTGGTATACATATTCGGCAACGGATTCGATGGAAGTGCTGAATTATGTTCTTCCTTCGTCGCTGCAGACGGCGCGGGAGGTGCTTCCCAAAACAATCGACATGTTGAAAATATTCGCTCCTCTTTTTGGAGAATATCCGTTCATCAAGGAAAAATACGGCCATGCCCAATTTACCGGCGGGGGAATGGAGCATCAAACGATGACTTCGCTCGGACGGTTTGACGAGGATATCGTCGCGCATGAACTTGCTCATCAATGGTTCGGCAACATGATCACCTGCAGGACCTGGAGCGATCTCTGGCTGAACGAAGGTTTTGCTCATTATGCAACCGCATTATACCGCGAGCGGAAACATGGCTCGGTATCCTTCCAAGAATTCATGAATTATCAGATGGACCGAGCAACGTTTGCAACGGGAATACTCGGCGGTCCCGACACAACCGTGCTCGCAAGTCTGTTCAATTATGACCGGACGTATGCCAAGGGGGCATCCGTCCTTCATATGCTCCGGAAGGTGATGGGGGATTCGCTCTTTTTCCTTGCCGTTTATCGGTACGCCGGCGACCCTGCGCTAAAATATGCCACCGCATCCACGAACGATTTCCAAACGATCTGCGAAACCGCTGCACAGAAAGATCTGAATTATTTCTTTCAGCAATGGATCCGGGGGAGCGGAATTCCGACATACGAAATTTCCTGGCAATGGAAACCGGGGGATACGGCAATGGTATTGATTGATCTCCGTCAGCCCGAAGGACGGTCGAATCCGGAATTTTTTACGATGCCGCTCGACGTGAATATCCGCTCCGCGGAAAGAGAAACGACGGTGACAATATTCAACAATCAACGGGTTCAAACCTTTTCTATCCCCTGGTCAGTGCCGCCGGTATCCGTCCATCTGGATCCGGACCGATGGATGTTAAAAAAAGTAATTGCAGCAGGCGGTCAAACTCCGTCCGGGTATGTGCTGAAGCAAAACTTTCCCAATCCATTCAACGGCGGAACGACAATTCAATATTCCATTCCGGCTGCTTCGACCGTCACGGTGACGATCTTCGACATCCTCGGCAGATCGGTCGCGACGCTGGTGGATGAAAAACAGGATCCCGGTTCCTATGAATACCGTTGGAATCCTTCAGCACTCTCGAGCGGTCTGTATCTCTGCCGTTTGACGGCGGGAGAGGTTCAGCGTCAGCAAAAGATGTCATTCATAAAATGAAATGATCCTGCTGCGGCTGTCTGAAGGTTTTTCCGGCACGCTGCGTCACCATTCTCTGCGGCGAGATAAAGTAACAATCGGACTCTTCCAACCGTTCCGGAGAATTCATATATTACGGAAGACTCCACACTCCGAAAGACCACTATGGAAGATGCCCTATTTCTCCATCGCCTTCAATTTGCATTCACAATCTCCTTTCATTATCTCTTTCCCCAGCTGACGATGGGTCTCGGACTGATCATTGTGATCATGAAGTGGATTGCCATCAAAACGGGAAACGAATTTTATAACAACAGCGCCCGGTTTTGGGCGAAAATATTTGCGGTAAATTTTGCGATGGGTGTTGTCACCGGCATCCCGATGGAATTTCAATTCGGCACAAATTGGGCGCGTTTTTCCACATTTGCCGGCGGTGTGATCGGTCAGACCCTGGCGATGGAAGGAGTGTTCGCATTCTTTCTTGAGTCCAGTTTCCTCGGTTTGTTCCTTTTTGGAGAAAAACGGCTCGGACCGAAACTTCACTTTTTAGCGGCGTTCATGGTCTTTGCAGGTTCATGGCTCTCCGGTTACTTCATCATCGCTACCAATGCGTGGATGCAGCATCCGGTTGCCTATCAGATCATGGCGGACGGTACTGTACAGTTGACAAGTTTTTGGGGATTGCTTCTCAATCCATGGATCGGATGGCAATATCTGCATACCATGATCGGTTCGGTTGTTACGGCATCGTTCGTCGTTGCGTCGGTCGGAGCATATTATCTTCTTTCGCACCGCGATGAAGAATACGGAAAATTGTTCCTCCGCATCGGCGTGATCGGCGGTATTATTTCTTCCGTGCTGATGGCGTTTCCCACCGGGGACGGCCAGGCGAAGAATGTGGCGCTTCATAAACCGGTTGCGCTTGCGGCGATGGAAGGATTGTTTCAGACGGAAAAAGGTGCGCCGCTGATACTGATCGGACAACCGGACATGGAAAAGAAACGGATGGACAATCCGATCTACATTCCCAACATGCTCAGTTTCCTCACCTATCAGCGGTGGGGAGCTGAAGTGAAAGGATTGGATGCGTTTCCCGAAGATGTGCATCCCACCAACGTTCCGCTGCTCTATTACAGTTACCATATGATGGTCGGACTCGGCACGATCTTCATCGCGCTGATAGGAACCGCAGCGTTTCTTCTCCGGAGAAATAAACTTTTTGCTTCACGCCCCGTTCTTTGGATGATTATGCTCGCGTTTCCTTTTCCGTACATCGCCAATACGGCGGGATGGACAACGGCGGAACTCGGCAGACAGCCATGGCTCGTCTATGGTCTGCTCCTCACGGCGGACGGAACATCCGAACTGGTGTCCGCAGGAAGCACGCTCTTCACACTGCTCGGATTCGGCGGGATGTATCTTGTCATCGGTTTGTTGTTCGTTCTGCTGATCATTAAAACGATAAATCACGGACCGGCGCCGTCTTCCGGCACACATTAACGGACGAGGAACTTCCTATGGAACTATTTTGGTTTTCCGTCATTGCGTTCATGCTGACAATGTACGTTATTCTCGACGGCTTCGATCTCGGCGCAGGCATCGTCCATCTTTTCGTCGCCAGAAACAATGAAGAACGCCGCACCGTCCTGAATGCGATCGGACCTGTGTGGGATGGAAACGAAGTCTGGCTGATTGCAGCGGGCGGAACGCTCTATTTTGCCTTTCCGCTCCTTTATGCATCGAGCTTCAGCGGTTTTTACCTTCCGCTGATTATCGTGCTCTGGCTGCTGATGCTGCGCGGATTGGGAATTGAGCTCCGGCATCATGTGGATAATCATCTGTGGAAATCGTTCTGGGATGGTTCGTTTGCGCTCGGAAGCACGCTGCTTGCCCTGTTCCTGGGAGCTGCGCTGGGAAATGTCATCAGGGGAGTGCCGCTGAATGCCGACGGATATTTTTTCGCGCCGCTCTGGACCTCGTTCACCGTCCAGCCGGAGGCAGGTGTTCTTGACTGGTTTACGGTGTTGATGGGATTGGTCGGTTTGTCGACGCTCACCGCGCACGGGACAAATTATCTTGCATTGAAAACAACAGGCGAGGTGCATCACAAGTCACGCCGCATCAATGCGATTGCGGTCTGGGTCACCGCCGCACTCTCCGCCGTGGCGCTTGCGGCGGCATCAACCATTCGTCCGGAACTGTGGGATAATTACGGCACGCATTGGTGGGGAATACTATTTCCGGCAGCGGGAATTGCAGGCATGACCGGTATGGTGTTGTACAATAAAAGGAAAGATGATCTGAAAGCATTCCTCTCATCATCGCTGTTCATCGCGGGAATGATGTCCGGCACCGCATTTGCAATGTTTCCCAATGTGCTTCCTGCATCGACCAATCCGGCGTATGGACTCACAGTCTACAACACGACGGCAGGTGCGTATGGTCTCGGTGTCGGCGTGATCTGGTGGAGTATCGGCATGGTGCTCGCGTTCGGCTATTTCGGATATATATTTTATTCGTTTCGCGGAAAAGTTACGGTCAATACGGAGGGATATTAATCTGCATCGGCGATTCTGTA
>CAZQSI010000049.1:17703-21314 GCA_964596155.1 uncultured Chitinophagaceae bacterium | reverse complement strand
TGAACAGCTATTCCGGTATTGCTGCGGCATTGGCGGGATTCGTCATTCAAAATAATGCGTTGATCATTACCGGATCGCTTGTCGGAGCAAGCGGAATTATTTTGACCAACATTATGTGCAAAGCAATGAACAGATCGTTGGCAAACGTTCTCTTCAGCGGCTTCGGATCCGCTCAGGCGTCGACGGGTGGTAGTGCGGAAAAGGGAGAAGTGAAACCCGTTGCCGTTGAGGATGCTGCTGCAATTCTTGAAGCTGCCGGTTCCGTCTGTATCGTTCCGGGTTATGGATTGGCTGTTGCTCAGGCACAACATGCCTGCCGAGAATTGGGTGAACTGCTCGAAAAGAACGGTACGGAAGTAAGATATGCAATTCATCCTGTTGCCGGAAGAATGCCGGGACACATGAATGTTCTTTTGGCAGAAGCCAACGTTTCTTATGATAATTTATTTGAAATGGATGCGGTCAATCCGATCATCGAATCTGTTGATGTCTCGCTTGTCATCGGAGCCAATGATGTCGTCAATCCTGCTGCGCGGGAAGATTCCGCGTCGCCGATTTACGGAATGCCGATTATCAATGTGGATAAATCAAAAACAGTGATCGTGATGAAACGGTCCATGGCAACAGGATTTGCCGGCATCGAAAATCCGCTCTTCTACAAAAACAATACCCGGATGTTATTCGGCGACGCAAAAAATGTTTTGCAGGGTCTTGTGGCGGAATTCAAAAAATCCTAATGGTCAGGTTCCATTTTTAGCATAGGACGCCGAAAGCGTCCTATGTTTATTAAATCCCCAATATTTTTTTTATCGATGCGGACTTTGATTCATATTGTTACAATAATCCTGATTCTTGCCCTCTCTGGCTGTACTGCTCATTTCATAAAAAATGATCCGGGCGCAGATATTCCACGAGCAGAAAGGGAATTTCGCGGAGTATGGGTTGCAACGGTCGGGAACATCGATTGGCCGAGCAAACCAGGTCTTACAACAGAAGAGCAAAAAAGGGAAGCAATCGCAATTCTTGACACGGTAGCTTCTTTGAATATGAATGCCGTGGTTTTTCAGGTGCGGCCTCACGCCGATGCATTTTATGCGAGCAACCTTGAACCATGGTCTTATTATCTGACCGGTGAACAGGGAAAACCTCCGTCCCCGTATTATGATCCGTTAGAATTTTGGATCAGCGAAGCACACAGCAGGGGAATTGAACTGCACGCTTGGTTTAATCCGTACCGTGCTCATCTGTCGAGGGGAGGAGAAATTACCGACTCCTCCATAGTAAGAAAACGGCCGGATCTTGCGCGTCAAATCAACGAAGGAATGTATTGGCTTGATCCTTCGAAAAAGGAAACACAGGATCTCTCATACAATGTGGTCATGGATGTTGTCAGACGATATAACGTGGACGGAATTCATTTCGACGATTACTTTTATCCATATAATGACGGGAAATTTCCCGATGACGACAGCTGGGACGAATTCAGGAAGACCGATTCCGTCACTTCACGTGAAGATTGGCGCAGGTCCCACGTTAACACTTTTATCGAAAGGGTGTACAAAGGAATTAAAAAAGAAAAAAAATCCGTGAAGTTCGGACTTAGTCCTTTTGGGATTTGGAGACCAAAGCATCCGGCGTCCATTGCCGGATATGATCAGTATAATATGTTGTATGCAGACGCCAAACTCTGGCTGAATAAAGGATGGATTGACTACTGGACACCGCAGTTATACTGGCCGGTTAATCAAATTCCTCAAAGTTTTCCTGTTCTGCTTGGATGGTGGACAAAGGAAAATGTGCTTCACCGCAATCTCTGGCCCGGAATGATTATCAGCAGATCAAGAGATGAAAAAGCTGCAGACGAAACATTTAATCAAATCATGATTACACGAGGTTTTGTTCCTGAGGGACCGGGGCACATATTGTTCAGCATGAAGGCATTTCTTCGCGACAGCAGTGTGTTAAATGGAGTGTTGAAAAACGGTCCGTATAAAAAGAAAGCGATTACCCCGGCATTCCCCTGGCTTGATGACATACCGCCTGCTACACCGATCATTTCCGCAGAGTTTACGGCTGACTCAGTTCTTTTGCAATGGAAACCGACCGATAAGACCGATCTATTTATTTCTGCAGTTTACATTCAATATAATTCAACATGGGATTATTTTTTGCTTCCGAAAGGGTCAACCTCGATTTCATTTCCATTAGTAAGAACAGTACAGAATGAACGCCGATCAAGAAATCAGGAAACAGCCGCAGTGGAAATTGTAGAGCGATTTAAAGCCGCTGCCGTTACAGCAATTGATCGGTGTGGAAATGAAAGTGCAACATCTCAATTAATATCATCCCCTGAGAGCGGCGGTAATCTGCCGCAGTATTAACCATTAACAGTAAGCGTGGATTTCATGATCAGATTTGTTACACTATTCTCCCTTTGTCTCGCCAGTGTAAACGCACAACAAGATCAAGCAGCCGAAGTGAACAGTGATGCGAGTACTCTGAGTTCAGACTATTACTCAACCGCATATAAACTTTCCGGAACAGCGCTTCGATTAGCGTTGCGCAATATCATCAAAGGACATACCGTCGTCTCGTATTCATCCTTATACACACATTATCAGCAAACAGATTCAAAGCCGAACAATAAAGTGTGGGATATGTACTCCGATGTTCCCGGCGGAACGGCGACATATGAGTATACCCACGGCTCAAAACAGTGCGGTAATTACAGCGGTGAAGGAGATTGTTATAACAGAGAGCATTCATGGCCGCAAAGCTGGTTCAGCAGCGCATCCACTCCAAGTTCCGATCTTTTCCATGTGTATCCAACTGACGGCTATGTCAACAACAGAAGAAGTAATTTCCCGTTTGGCAAAGTCGGCACTGCAACGTGGACATCAAAAAATGGCAGCAAGGTGGGATCGAGTGTTTCTCCTGGTTTCACCGGAACGGTCTTCGAGCCGATCGATGCGTATAAAGGTGATTTTGCCCGATCACAGTTTTACATGTCCGTTCGCTACTATCTGGAGGATGGCAACTGGTCAACAAGCAACGGAACGAACAAATCGGACCTATTGCCATGGTACGGGGCTCAAATGTTTCAATGGCATCTTGCGGATACAGTCAGCACAAAAGAAATTAACCGCAACAATGCAGTGTTCGTCATTCAAAAGAACAGAAATCCATTTATAGATCACCCCGAATTTGCGGCAGAAATTTGGAACACTGCTGCTGCACCGAGGGTCGTCTCCATTAAACACATTGCTGCTTCTGCATTGGAAATTGATTTATCCCGCTATATAGACTCAGCCTCTGCCGTGCTGAAATCAAATTATTCACTTGACCAAGCCACAAGTAATCCCTCATCAATTCAATGGGGTGTTGAGAACGATGTTTCGAAGCTGCGGTTAATTTTTCCGGATATGCAGCCCGGAAAAAATTACTCCCTTCTGATAAAAAACCTTAAGAGCATCAACAATATTCCAATGGCTGATACGATGCTATTTTTCGTATCAGGCGGATCCACAGGATTAATCGAGAAGAAAATCAATCCTGCACATTTCGAACTGAAACAAAATTATCCGAATCCATTTAATCCATCCACATTGATT
>CAZQSI010000049.1:16225-17603 GCA_964596155.1 uncultured Chitinophagaceae bacterium | reverse complement strand
TCAATATTGAACATTTTACGACATTTCGTTGTCCAACGTGAGAATCTGACGATTTTTTTATTAAAATGTTGTAAATTCAATAAAATCAGATGAAAATTTACTTATTCCTTATTCTTCTCATTGTTATTGCGACCGGCTGCGTCAATGATGCTCCTCATGATAATCCGCTGGATCCTGATTCACCAAGCAACACTAAAACGGGGAGTTTATCCGGACGGATTATCATAGCCAACCAATCTGCAGGAATTGCAGGAGCGGCAATTATTCATACTTCAACAGCATTGACAGTAATGACGGATTCTACCGGAAACTTTTTGTTTTCATCACTCCCTGCCGGTATTCATACATTCATTGTTTCAAAGTCAAATTTTGTCAGTGATTCATTTTCAATTGAAATCCGATCAGGCGCAGTGTCGCAAATTACCATAGGATTGAACGGTGCTCCCGTCGTTTCGTTCAAACAGATTCTAACAAGAAAGATTGATTTCATTTCATTCACTCCTCAATATTTTGTCGATGTGTCTGCTTCAGTGACCGATCCCAACGGCATCTCCGATCTTGATTCGGTCTGGTTTGGTGTGGATACGCTGCGTTTTCCGCTTTCATACTCCGTCGGCACAAAACTTTTTTCCGCTACAATTGAAAAGCGTTTCTTTCCTACCAATACTATCGATTGGCTCGTCGGGAAAAAACTGCATATCGTGTCCCGAGACAAATACGGGGCGGTAAACATCAGTGAAGCATTCTTCGTCTCCCGTGTTATTGAAAATTCCGCTGTTCCCATTGATGCGGACACGACCAGCAGTACGCCGTTATTCAGATGGAAACCGCCGACCGTTACATTTAATTATTCGAGCACGGTGACTGTGCATCATGCGGGCACCGAACTTGTTGCATGGACAAAGTCTGGAATCATATCATTTTTCGAAGAGGTGCAATATCCTACCGACGGCACCGTGCCTCCTCTGTCGCAGGGAAATTACTTTTGGACGGTGACGATGGTTGATGATTTCGGAAACTATTCCCGATCACGTGAATCATATTTTTTGGTGAAATAAATGGATCAACAAAAAGATAACTTCAACGCATTGTTTGAAATCACCAGGTCCATCAACTCGATTCTTGAGCCTGATGTGCTGCTGGAAAAAGTGCTGGAAATCGCGATGACACACTTGAACGCGGAGCGGGGATTTGTGATGCTTTCGGACAATGCCAGTGAACGGGGGTACACTGTTGTTTCTCAAAAAAATTTCAACTCAAAAAAAGCAGGCAACGATTTTGCTGCTTCATCATCCGTTGTCAACTCCGTCCTGCAATCGGGCGAAGCGGTGCTGACGATTGATGCCATGAGCGATGACCGGTTTGAATCATCGGCAAG
>CAZQSI010000049.1:0-16125 GCA_964596155.1 uncultured Chitinophagaceae bacterium | reverse complement strand
AAGCGGTGCTGACGATTGATGCCATGAGCGATGACCGGTTTGAATCATCGGCAAGTATTATTGCTCAAAAAATCCTTTCGATCATTTGCGTTCCGCTGCGGGCCGGGGAACGGGTCTCCGGTGCGGTGTATCTGGACAGCAGTAAATCGAGAAAGGCCTTTACGGATGATGCATTAAAATTCCTTACGGTTTTCGGAAGTCTCGCGGCAATTGCCATAGAAAATGCCCAACGCTACACCGAACTCGAGCGTGAAAATTTTCGGTTAAAAAACGAAGTGGACCGGTCGCATTTATTCGGCAACATCATCGGCAAAAGTGAACAGTGGATGAAGGTGCTGGAAATATCCCAACGGGTCCTTGATGTCGATGCAGCCGTCCTCATTACCGGCGAAAGCGGCACCGGAAAGGAATTAATCGCCCGCGCTATACACGATCACGGCACGAGAAAGGGAAAACCGTTTGTGGCAGTAAACAGCTCCGCTCTTCCTGAAAACCTGATGGAGAGCGAGCTGTTCGGATATGTAAAAGGATCATTTACCGGCGCGGCGGCGGACAAAAAAGGGCTCGTTGAAGCGGCAAACAGCGGCACGCTGTTTTTGGACGAAATCGGGGAATTGCCGCTGCCGCTTCAGGCAAAAATTCTTCGGCTGTTACAGGAAAAAGAATATCGACGAGTTGGGGATACCATCAGCAAAAATGCCGACATCAGAATCATTGCCGCTACGAACAAGGATCTAAAAGAGGAAGTTAAGGCAAACCGCTTCCGGGAGGATTTATATTTTAGATTGAATGTGATCGGCATTCATCTGCCCCCGCTGCGTGAACGCAAAGAGGATATTCCGCTACTCGCTCAATACTTTGTAAAAAGGGCGGCAGAAAATTATCACAGATCGATCTCCAGTATTCATCCCGATGCTATGAAAATGATTCTTGAGAATCCATGGAAAGGAAATGTTCGGGAGTTTCAAAATGTCATAGAGAGAGCCGTGGTGCTTTGCCGCGGAACCGAGTTGACGAAAGAAGATTTCCTGTTTGATTCCGCCGATCACGCCGTGCTTCAAAAAAGCGGTGCCACGCTTGCTGAAGTCGAAAAACAGCTCATCGAAACCACACTTGCTGAAATGAATGGCAACAGAACACGGACCGCGGAGCGGTTGGGAGTATCTCTCCGGTGGCTTCAATACAGGATTAAAGAGTGGAATTCAGATTCCGAATAGCACAAAACGCCGAAAATAATCGTCCGACTGGCGCAATACCGAAAATCAAATGAACGGTGCACAATTTAAAATTGAGAAGAAAATAAGCGAAAGCGCGACTACCGTCGTGTACCGCGCCTTTGATGACGTACTGCACCGCACAGTACTCCTCAAAGTGTTGCACAAGCATCTTGCCAACGACGAAGATATCAAAGAACGGTTTGTCCGAGAAGCACGTGCATGTGCAGCGCTTCACAGCGAACACATTGTACGGATTTATGATTTAACGGTCATTGACGGTTCCCCGGCGATTGTGATGGAGTATGTAGATGGCGAATCGCTTAAAGAGCTGTTAGCGAAAACGCAGAATGACCGCATCTCACTTGCCAAAAAAGTAGCAGTTCATATCCTTAGAGCGTTGTCGGTTGCACATCGTCGAGGAATAATTCATCGGGATATAAAGCCGGGCAATATTCTGGTTGCTCAGAACGGGACCATAAAGGTAACAGACTTCGGATTAGCCGCTGTAGCATTGTCTCCGACCGTCACGCAGGAAGGAATGGTTCTGGGAACACCGGCATATATGGCTCCCGAACAGGTGCGGGGTGACGTGTCCGACAGCCGTACCGATCTCTTTGCGCTCGGAGTGACGTTGATTGAGATTCTCAGCGGCGAGAGGATTTTTGAAGGATCGACCTATACCGAATGCATGAGAAAAGTCTTGGCATTCAGGATGAGCGACATCAGCCGATTTGAAGCAATGTCCGATTCCGCTCACTGGCCTCTGATTCAACGTCTGCTCCAACCGGACATGAAGGATCGATTCTCTTCCGCCGAAGAAGCGCTTAATTTGATCGATGATAAAAAGTCCTCGGATATTATTGCGCCGCCGGAAAAAACAAAAAATAATCAACGAATCTATATTGGTGCATTTGTCGGCCTCACCGTTATTTTATTTTTTGCGTGGTTCACAATAAAGAATAACGGAAATAACTCAGAAAGTGCCGAATTTAGCCCGGCATTAGAAACTGCTGCAATTGATACAATAGAGGCTCATCAACCTGAAAATCAGCCGGTGACGGATAAACCGGTTCTTTCAGCCAAGAACATTGAATCTGCGACACCGGAAATCCGAACACCTGTCTCTATTGTAAAAACAGACTCCGGAAAAATATTTTTGACAAGTACACCGTGGGCAAAAGTGTTTATCAATCATCAACTTATCGGCGAAACACCAATCGCAAAACCGGTCCTCCTTGCCGCCGGCAAGCACACCGTAATGTTTACCAATCCGACCTTTGATCCTTTGGTAAAGGAAATCATGGTAGAGGCAAACCGAGAAATAGTCGTAGACGGAAATTTTTTGGAAACTGCGGGATATCTGATGTGCATTGTTTCTCCTTGGGCCGAAATATATATTGATGAGCAATACAAGGACACCACCCCGTTGTCCAAACCGATCATTGTTTCGGCAGGTGTACACACGATCCGGTTCAGTAATTCAACCTTTACGGATATCATTAAAGAGATCGATATCAGACCGAAAGATACTGCTCGTATTTCAGTTACATTTACACGATGAGACATACAATCAAAATATTGATGACAGCAATGGTTTTGTCGGTTATTATATTCGGTGGACAGGTAAATCAAGATTCAAGTCTGTCGGTGATCGAGGGATTCTATTCAAACGGACAATACAACACAGCAGAGTTGGAAGCACGCCGGATGTTCGGGAGGCAGCATCTCAGTGATTCTGTGCAGGTGCAGCTTCACAAATGGATAGCATTTTCACTTATAGCACAAGGTAAACTTTCAATTGCCAAAGAACAGTTTGTGATATTGTTGAACGTGGATGAATCTTTTGAATTGGATCCGATTTTGACATCGCCAAAGATCCTTTCCGTATTTAATGAAGCCAGAGTAGCATTTCTCTCGACGCGTAAAAATAATACAACCGATACGAGCAACAACAGGCACGAGAGAGTTCAACGCCATCCTCAATCGCCGACATTCCGGACAATTCTTTTTCCCGGATGGGAACAATTGTATTCAGATAGAACTACTTCCGGATATATCTTATTAGGCAGCGGCGTGATGACATTATCGTCCGGAATCATTTTCGAAATATTGAGATCAACTGCAAGGGAGGATTATCTGAGAGCTTCTATTCCATCGGATATCTCATCAAAATACAATACATACAACTTCTACCGAAAGGCGGAAATATATTCATTTTCTGCGTTTGCTATTGTGTATCTTATTTCCGAATTGGAAGTATTCGCACAATCTTCGATATCCCTTTCTTCAACCTCTTCGAACGAGGGGCAAACATACGTGACTCTCAGCTTTTCATTACCACGCTAACGGTATGCACGGCATGCGCCGAGTATGCAAATTTTGCATACGATATCTATGAAATTCCCTGAATATTCAAAAAATAAGGCACTTCTTCATGGTACGAAGGTTGCATTAGAATCATTGTCGTTCTTTTATTCACGCTCTACCAATCCCGCACAATTCGGTTCCGTCCGAATGTGCGGGCTGAATTTGAACCGCCGCAGCACCGGCGAACTATTTTTTTATACATCATTTCGATAACTTTTTTGGAGGACCTATGAGCAAACGCCTTACTATTTTACTTCTTTTGTTATTGGGAGCAGTGCTTTTTCTGGCCCACACCACGCAGGCGCAAGAAATTAAGCTTTTCGCCACCAAAGTAGAATTGACCGGCGAAGTAAAACTTGTGTGGACGTCGCCCATTTCTGCCAACAACACAACGGTGTATTACCTTCATCGGGCAAAACTTCCGGACACAGCATCGGTTATCGTATCATCCTCCCAGGATACGATGTTTGTAGATCGTGTGCCACCCAGTTTATCGTCTATTCCACAAAGTTACGCGTATAGAGTTACGGCAAAAACCGGAACGACGATTGAACAGAGCAATATTATTATTGTTCCGGTGCCGGGAATTCCACTGATCGGCTCGTTCAAACTGGAAGGAAAAATTGACAGCGGAAAGATTAAACTGTTCTGGCAAAAACCTCCCGTAGGTGACGTCAGTTATTATTTAGTGTACAGAGGATATGCAGGTGACGGGACGCCGATCAACACCTTAATCGACTCTACAACGAATCAATGGTCGATCACCGATACTCCGATCGCACCGGATCCGAACAAACCGACCGTGCTGGTATTCTATGTGAAGGCGAAGTTAACAACGGGAGAAATGATCGTTAGTACAACACTTCAATTGACGACACATCCAAGACCAACAGGGGATGAGCTGATGTTTGTTTCCATTCCGTCCATGTATGGTCAAAAGAATGTTCGGTACCAATATACCGCTTCTGCCGTTTCGAAAGACAATAACGCGATAATCCGGTACTATTCGGAAGCCTCGTTGAATGCATCGTTGACATTTACAATTGATTCTATCTCGGGTGTTGTTGATTGGATTCCAGCGACCAAAGGATTGTTTAGAATTAAAATTATTGCACGATCGGACAAAGGAGGTATGGCGAAACAGGAATTTGTCGTTTCGGTATCCGACGGAAACGGAATTATTCAAGGAAAGATTTCCGATACGCTCAACGCCGGTATACCGGGTGCCATTGTTGAAATCTATAAAACTGATAATAATACAACAATTTCTTTCGGCTATGTTGCGAAAACCGATGCAAACGGAAATTACAGAATAAACCGCATTGATCCCGGCAAATATAAACTTCGCGCGAATGCACCTTCGGCAAAATATCAAAGCCAATGGTATGAAGGAAAGCGGGATGTTACACAGGCAGATATCGTTACGGTGATCGACTCACCGGCTGTAGTGATTGCCAATTTTAAGTTGAGATCCGGTGTTGACCACGGTCCGAAATTCACTATCAGTGGAAAAATCACTGACACAGCAGGTTTTGCAATTAATTCTTCGGAATGCCGGGTAATATTTGTCCGGGCTGAATTTGCACTGAATATCGGCGGCGGTATGCAGATGGATCTTGAAAATCTCAGAAAGTATTTTGATTTCAACAAACATCATGATTTCAGACTTGAAGGGAATTCGGAATTTGTCTTTAAGGCGAAACTGGATTCTCTTGGCAAGTATCACGTGGATGTGCCTCCGGGCAGATATATCGGATTTGCACGTGCAAAAGGATATGCGGTCCAATTTTACGAAAACGAAACAAATCTGCTTTCTGCCGATATTATTCGAGTGAATCAAAATCTCTCCGGCATAGATTTTATTCTTTCTCCGCTGCCGCCTGTCGTGCTTGGAGAAATATCCGGATCAGTGCTGGATTCCATTAAGGATATTGCAGTACCGGCCCGTGTCATTGCATTTCGTGACGGCTGGCGTTTTCATGATAAACATAGAATAAGCAGGACATATGTTACCGATACAGATTCAACCGGAACCTATGTGTTTGAAGACTTACTTCCGGGTAAGTATGTCGTCATGGCACTTCCGCTTGGGAATTACGCACCGGCATTTTATTCCGACGACACTGTCAATGTTCGGTGGAAGAAAGCAACGCGGATTGAAATCAACGGCAACAGTGTTGACAACATAAACATTTATGTGCGACCGCTTGCACCATCAATTAACGGATATGCGGCCATAAACGGCCGTGTCAGCGTCGGCGGCGGGAGCGGATCGATGAACAGCGGAGTTCGAGCCGGCGCCATTGTATATGCATACCGCAACGGAGAAATAGCTGGATATACCATCACCAATACAGAAGGCGATTATTCCATTACAGGGCTGTCGCCAGGATCATATTCAGTATTTGTGGATAAGGCGGGATATAATGAGTCGAACAGCATGACTGTGAATACTACGTACGATATCAATGGAAACCCGGTAAACGGAACCGCCGACTTTACGATCACTGCCGTGCTGAACGTCACTGCCAATACGACAATTCTGCCAGAAAAATTTCTGTTAGAGCAGAATTATCCGAATCCATTCAATCCTTCGACAACTATCGGTTTTTCATTGCCGCAATCCGGCGAGATGTCGCTTCGTGTGTACAATGTGGTCGGACAGGAAGTGACAACATTGTTGAGCGGTTTTCAAAATGCAGGACAATACAGTGTTACGTTCAATGCAACACATTTAGCCAGCGGGGTATATTTTTATCGGTTGAATACCGGATCGTTCGGCGAAGTGAAGAAAATGCTGCTGCTGAAGTAGCATTTGGAAGAAGATACATATCCATAGTGAATCTGACTGCAGATAGGCGAATTTCCGTTCGCCTATCTTTTTTTTGGGGTGATTGGTTCAACGAAGGAAAGCATTTCAGCCACAGAGTTCGGTATCAAATCTGCAGTAATTTTCTTTCGCACTTTATCAGAGGCGGCAATTCCGCCGATAATCAGTTTAGCATTAATTAATTGAGTTGTTCCATGCAGCTGGCGGCAATCTGCTAACAATTGCTTCGTCGATTTCGGCATTGTTGAAGAAATGCAAACAATATCGGGAAGATAATTTTCCACGGCATCGATAAATGACTCCACCGGAAGATTCGGTCCGAGGAAGTAGGTTGTCCATCCCCGCGATTCAAGTATGCCGTTGACACATGTGATCCCTATTTCGTGGTACTCGCCCTCCAGGCACCCGCAGATCGCAATTCCGCCGTGAGTTGGTTGTTTCTGTACATTATTCTGAAGCTTGAGAATCGCATGCATGGCAGTATTGGATGCAAGATGTTCCTGTTCAATTCCGATTTCACCCGACATCCACCGCATGCCGATAGTTCCAAACGCCGGAAATATGATTTTCTCAACGATGTCGATTTGCGCTATTCGATTAGCGTAGAGAAGCTGAAGGTATTGAAACGTGTAATCTCTGTTTCCCTCAAGCACCGTGTTGTAAAAAATATCCGACAGGATGGTAAAATCTTTTGTGAGAATTGCATAATCCGTTGAGACGGCAATTTTATTCAACTGCTCCTTTGCGGGAATAATGAGATCCGTAACGTCGTATGAGAATGCATCCATAAAAGCCACGACATCATGTATCTTGTACTTTCGATGACCACCGGGAGTTTTAATGCATTTCATTGATCCCTTATCAGTCCATCGCTTAATTGTGGACTCATTTACTTTAAGCATTGCTGCAACTTCATTTGTCGACAATAAACCAGATTTCACGGGGATGCCCTAATTGAATGAATAGCACGAAAAGCACGTTTTAATGTACAAATCAGTACTTCGGTATTCAATCTCCATTCGATCAAATTTCTTGAGACCTCACTCACACACCAAGGTGCAGATAGTGCATGATCGCAATGCATTATCTGCATAGTTCAACTTGGAATAGTCGTAATTGCCCCCAAACCGTTAGATTAATTGTGGCATTATTGTTGAGATAGTTACTGATTATTATCATTACCACAAGGAGATCAATGAAACATTATTTACTGCTTTGTTTTTTTTCGACCATAGTCTTCGCTCAAGCACCCATTGTCATTCAAGCTGATACTTATTCGCGGCCAATGCCATTGATAGGATTTAACACCAACGCGCACCATACTATAGCAAATTGGAAAATCCCTCAATTCCGGGACACCGTTGCTTCTCTTTATCCGGCAATTCTTCGTTATCCGGGAGGAACAATCGCGAATCATTGGGATTGGAAAAGAGGTTGGTTTCAAAATGCTCCGACAACACCCCCCGAACTTGCGAATATCAATCCAAAAGATACTATTCGAGCAGAGGAGTTTAAGCTGGGATCGGATAGAGCAGAATCTGAAGCACTCTTTGTTGTCAATTTTCAGCATTCGACACTTGCATATGAAGTGGAAGGATTGCTTCATGCAAAATCTTTAGGATTTTCCATGAAGTACATTGAAATAGGGAATGAGCACAATCTTTCAATCAGTCACCAATTTATTCCCCCCGAAAAATATGCCGATGGCATAAAAAAATGGAGCGACTCTTTGAAACAATATTTCCCGCAAAGTCAGATTTGTCTTGTTGGCGGTGCGCCGCCGGCAACACCGGGTTGGCACGACAGCATTTTTGCGCGAAATCCTAACGTTGATGCATTAGCATTTCATGTCTATTTAGGTGCGGGAAATTCCGACTCTGTGTTCAATGCAAAACGGGCACTTTCGATTCCATTCGCACAACTGCATCAACGATACATCCAATCAAAATTTTCGACAGCGCCGCCGAATGTCAAAGTCTGGGTGACCGAGTTTAATCTAAGCGAGCAGCTCTCCGGTACACCGACTCAGCATGCAGAAACGTGGACTCATGCACTCTATGTTGCCGCGATGACACATATATTTCTGGAAAACAAAAACATCACAATGATTGTTAATCATAATCTTACCAATCAATCTGATTTTGCGGCCATCAGTCCATTTGATTTTCATGTTACGGCAAATGGGTTAATAATGAGACTCCTTGGAGAAGTATCGAAAGGAATGACTACGGCGACCCGATTATCCTTTCCGGCATTGCCTGCCCAACAGTACGCAGGAACATCGTTTCCAACCATGATCGGATGGAAATTCGATGATGGAATACAATCCAAGGGATTCATCCTCAATCTATCTTCCGACACGATCGATTGCAACTTTACGCCGTTGTTCGGAGATAATGCACGCGTCTTTCAATATTCTGCAGACGTTGATTCAAAAATCAATGGAACAACCGCGTTACGCCGGACAACGGATCAGACTTCGGAAACAGTCAGAATCGCGCCATATTCGGCTGCACAAGTGTTCCCCGGCAGCATTACTACAGTCAGTCAGCCGGTACTGCCCGGTAGGTTTGGATTGAATCAAAACTATCCCAATCCGTTTAATCCTTCCACTACGATTTCTTTTCGTCTTGAAGAAGACGGTGCTGCATCTCTGATAGTTTACGATGCTATCGGTCGCACTGTCGCAACGCCCGTGAATGACTATAAGCAGAAAGGATCCTATTCGGTGTTGTTTGATGCCTCACAGCTGGTTTCAGGAATCTATTTCTTTCAACTGAGATCCGGCGGAAAGGTTGAATCAAGAAAAATGCTGTTTATTAAGTAGCCGCAGATCGTGTAAAAATTCTTAAAGCCGGATTGTTCCGGCTTTTTTATTTATCACTTCTTCCGTTCAACGGGCATTTTTTGTATTTTATACGACACTAACGACACTCCTATGGAAGAAAAAGAAAAATCAGATTTTATCCGCGATATCATCAATAATGACATTTCCGCCAAGAAGTTCGATGGATCGGTGCATACCCGTTTCCCTCCCGAACCGAACGGGTATCTTCATATTGGGCATGCAAAATCAATTTGTTTGAATTCCGGAATCGCAAAAGAATACAACGGAAAGTTTAATCTCAGATTTGATGATACGAATCCGTCGAAAGAAGAACAGGAATACGTCGATTCGATCATCGAAGATGTTCGCTGGCTCGGCGGAGAGTATGAAGATCGATTGTACTATGCATCGGATTACTTCCACCGAATGTACGAATACGCCGTACTTTTGATAAAAAAAGGAAAAGCATATGTGTGCGACCTTTCTGCAGATGAAATTCGGACAACCCGAGGAACATTAACCGAACCGGGAACGGATAGTCCGTTTAGAAATCGGTCCATCGAAGAAAACATAGAATTTTTTGAACGAATGAAGAACGGGGAGTTTCCGAACGGCTCAAAAACCCTGCGGGCGAAGATCGACATGTCGTCTCCCAACATCAATCTGCGTGATCCCGTGATGTACCGCATTCTTCACGAAAGCCATCACCGGCAAGGTACGCAGTGGTGTATTTATCCAACCTATGATTGGGCTCATGGTATAGAGGATTCGATAGAAGGAATCACACACTCATTGTGCACTCTTGAATTTGAAAACCACCGACCGTTGTACGACTGGTACTTAAACGAATTGGACGTGTATCACCCGAAGCAGATCGAGTTTGCACGATTAAATCTCAGCTTTACCGTCCTCAGCAAACGGAAACTGCTGCGGCTTGTTGAAGAGCGACATGTGTCTGGATGGGATGATCCGCGGATGCCGACGATCGCAGGATTTCGGCGGCGCGGCTATACGTCAAAATCGATTACACACTTCTGCGATATGATCGGTGTGGCTAAACGGGATACGACCATTGATGTCTCTTTGTTAGAATACAGCATTCGGGAAGATCTTAATAAGCATGCAAGGCGTGCTATGGCTGTATTAAATCCGCTGAAGATTGTGATCACGAACTTTGATGAATCCGCATCGGAGCAATGTGTCGCGGTAAACAATCCCGAAGATGAATCTGCAGGAACGCGAACGATTTCCTTCAGCAGGGAACTGTACATTGATCAGGATGATTTCAGGGAGATTCCCCCGCCCAAGTATTTCCGCCTCTCGCCAGGCACCGAAGTTCGTCTCAAATATGCGTTTATCATTAAGTGTGAAAAAGTCATCAAAGACGGAGAAGGAAACATCACCGAAGTCCACTGCACATATGATCCGGAGACGAAGAGCGGATTAAGCGGTGCTTCGCGGAAGGTGAAAGCAACCATTCATTGGGTGTCTTCGCGGGATGCAAAAGATGCGGAGGTGCGGCTCTATGACCGGTTGTTCACCAAGGAAAATCCCGACGAAGCGGAGGAGGGAAAGGACTTTCTTTCCAATCTAAATCCGTTGTCCTTGCAAATTGTGAAAAACTGTAAAATAGAACCTTCGTTACTCACCGCAAAAAGCGGAGAATGTTTTCAATTTGAACGCACTGGATATTTTGCGGTTGATTCCCGGGATAGTCTTCCCAATCAACCTGTATTTAACAGAGTCGTTTCGCTGAAAGATACATGGGCAAAAATCGTCAAAAAAAATTCTTAGCCATTCCCGGAAAACCATACTTCGGTATCTGAAAATGTCTGTTCGCTGTTCTCTGACGGAATCGATAAAAACTCCCGTTGACACTTCGCTTTTCATTTGTTAAACTATCAGCGAACTTCTCATCTATCCGAAAGGAAGCCATCCATGCCAGAAGAAATAAAAATTCCGGAACCTGTCACTGAAATGTCATTCAGCGATATATTTGTTGGAATACTGTCATCTCCCGGCGAAATATATCAATCAATTGTCGGAACTGAGCCGAAAACATCCCACTGGGCAATCCCGCTGACGTTGGTTCTGCTGGTCGGTATTATTTTTACTCTTGTCGTATTTACGCAGCCTGCCATTCAGGATGAAATGTCTGCTGCACAGCTAAAAACCATGCAGCAAAGAGTTGCGGATGGAAGAATGACCCAGGCAGAGATGGAAAGAGCAACCGAAATGAATCCTGCAAAACCTGGTTCGCCGATGTTTTTGATCTTCGGATCAATCGGAGTGGTTGTGGTTATCGCATTTTCGTTGTTTGCATATTCCGGAGTATATTTTGCTGCCGGAAAGATCTTTTTTAAATCCACAATATCGTATTCGAAAGTGATGGAAGTATACGGGTTGTCGATGTATGTGGGAGTCGTCGTATCACTGCTGACGATGGTCATTGTTGTTGCAATGGGATCAATTTATGCTTCCCTGAGCCCGACGCTGTTTATTGAGGAATTCGATCCGACCGACAAAACTCATAAATTGATGGCGGCATTAAACCTGCTGGAGTTCTGGACACTGTATGTGGTTGGCGTTGGTTTGTCCAAAGTGTGGAGTGTGTCCATTCTATCGTCGTTAGGAGTGGTCGGCGGAACCTGGGCGGTATGGACGTTGCTAAAAGTATTCGTCGATTTCGGCTTTTAAGAAATACTATAGTATTCCGGCAGGATCCACATCAACAATTATCTTTACGCTTAAACTCTTTGCAATTGCCGTTTGTTCCCGAATAACACGCGCCACTATGCCTCTAGCGCGTGTTCCATTTGGGTCGGTTTCCTTCCTTGCTTTAATAATTATCTGCCAGCGATAATCATTTTTAATCTTTGATAATACCGCAGGAGCCGGACCCAAAATGTCTTCCTTCAGGATTGAAGAGGAGATCAATTTGCCTATCGCCGCCGACATTTGTTCAACATTCTTTTCATTTTTCCCTTTGCATTCAATTACAATAATTCTTGAGAAAGGAGGATAGTGAAGCGACTGTCGATACTCCATCTCCTCTTTGTAAAAACCAATCACATCATGATCCTGTACATGCTTAAGAGCGTAGTGAAGCGGCTGGGAAGTTTGTATGATGACCTCGCCGGCTAATTTGCTTCGTCCGGCTCTTCCTGCCACTTGTGTCAGCAATTGGAATGTTTTTTCTGCAGAACGGAAATCCGGCAGCATCATTTGCGTGTCAGCCGAGATAACTCCTACGAGTGTTACACGGGGAAAATCCAATCCTTTCGCCACCATTTGAGTGCCAAGCAAAATGTCCGCCTCGCCGCTCCCAAACCTGTTAAGAATCTTTTCGTGAGAACCCCTACGGGCAGTCGTATCCATATCCATCCGAAGAACGGATGCTGCGGGAAATAAAGCCATCAACTCCTCTTCGACACGCTGCGTTCCGAATCCGTTCAGTAAAAACTCAAATCCGCCGCATTGACGGCATGACGTCGGCGCAGGTTTAACGATACCGCAATAATGACACCGCATATGTTTTTTGGCAGCATGGTAGGTCATGGTAACACTGCAATGATCGCATTGTTCAACATGACCGCACGATTTGCACTCAATAAACGGTGCAAACCCTCTCCTGTTTTGCAGGAGAATTATTCCTTCTTTTTTTTCAAGGCGGTCATTAATTTTCTCTTCCAGTAGCCGGGAAATGCTTCTGGAAAGATGTTCGAATGCTTTTTTTCCGATTTCTTTTGCCTGAAGTTTAGCCTCGGCATACCGACGTTGTCGTTCTTCAACCATGTTGACGATAACGACCGGAGGCAATACGGCATGGTCGGCACGATGCGGAAGAGAAAGCAGAGAGTACTTCCCGCCCGTTGCATTTGCAAAGGATTCGATTGACGGAGTTGCCGAACCAAGGACGACAACCGCCTGATGAATCGAGGCTCGCATCAGCGCGACATCACGGGCATTATATCGCGGTTGGGCATCAAACTGTTTATAGGAGGAGTCATGTTCTTCGTCCACAACAATCAACCCTATATTATCCATCGGGGCAAACAGTGCGGAGCGGGGACCGATGGCAATGCTGTATTTTCCTTCACGCATAGATTTCCATGCGTCAACCCGTTCGCCGTCGGACATTCTGCTGTGCATCCAGACTACAGCGTCGCCAAAATGTTCCCGGAACCTTCGAACGGTTTGCGGTGTCAGCGAAATCTCCGGAATTAATACGATTGCTTGTTTCTTCCTTTCGAGCACCGCACGGATTGATTCAATATACACTTGTGTCTTCCCGCTGCCGGTGATACCATGAAGAAGGAAAATATGCGAGGAATTGCCGTCTAATGTTTCTGCGATCCGGTTGACCGCAGATTGTTGTTCAGTGTTCAGCTGAAACGTAAACACTCCGGGTGTATCGCGGTATTCGGAAATAGCTGCACGCCGCTCGATCTCGTTGCGGAACAGCGTTATCATATTCTTCTTTTCGAGTGATTTCAGTACAGAAAGAGACGATTTCGATGATTTTAAGAACGAAGAAACTTCAACTTCGTCATTGGATTGAGAAAGTATGGCGTTCCATGTCTCCAGCTGTTTCTTATTCTTCAAATTTACAGATTGGTCATGCGAGGTTTTGCGAAAAAATAATGCCGTCTTCGGTCGAACAGTGCTTGATGCTGTTTCTGTAATATTGATGATTCCGAAGGAGATCAATTCTTTCAGGACGGCATATATATTTTTTCGCTGCAAGCGGTTTTGCAGTTTCGGCAGTGTCATCGGTCCGGATTTCAAGAGAATTAATATCTCCTGTTGGAGCGGTGAAGCGATGAATTCAGCCGTCGATTCATTGGAGAGGGAAATGACTGTTTGACTGTTTCGTCTGAAACCGGCGGGTAAAAAGAGACGAAGCGATTCACCGAGAGGAGCATGATAATATTCGGAAATCCACGAAGCGAGTGTTAGTTCGTTTTTCCCTACAAGAGGTTGAATGTGGGTCAGATCTTTAATTGCCTTAACAGTGACATCCGGTTTGACGGCCGGAAAGGCGACAACAATTCCTGATAATATTTTCCGCCCGAACGGCACAACAACACCTGATCCGAGTACCACAACGGATTCCAGGTGCGGAGGGATGCTGTATGTAAACAGTTGCGGTATCGGCAATGGAAGCGCAACATCTGCGAGCGTAGCATTCATCAGTTGAGATACGGTTGAAGGAATTGCAGAAAGCGTTTGGTAGCACCGCTGTGTTCACGAACGAATGATTCGGAGACGGCTCCTGCGGCGGACCGTGCGGTAGAGTCAGAAAATAATTTCCGTAACATGCGAAACAATGCCTTTGAGTCGCGAACAACAAATCCACCGCCGCGGCGGATAAGTTCAACGGCTTCCTGTGAATTCGTATGCTTGGGACCGTACAGTACCGGCAAACCAAAAATAGCAGGTTCAAGAATATTATGGACTCCCTGTCGAAAACTGCCGCCTACATACACAACATCGGCATATTGATATAATGCCACGAGCACACCGATGCTGTCAACGAGAATGATTGGTTCGTTGTTAAAAATGTTCAATTCGGAAAAGCGGATTGTTTGACAACGTCCCTCCAGTTTCGACTCCAATGCTTCTAGATGTTCGATAGTCGGCTCATGCGGAACGATCAGCGTCAGTACATCGCGGTCATAATGTTGAAGTTTCAGCAATGCCGGGATGACAATATCGTCATCTTCAGCCCAGCTTTGGCCGACGATGAAAATTTTTTTCCCTGATGTAACATTTTCCGATAGTATTATTCTTTGACGTGCGTCATTACTCCTTTTCAATACCTGATCAAATCTCGTATCGCCAATTGCCTTGATGACAGGCTTGGATGTATTAAACTCGCGAAACGACAAAGCGTCAGCGTCGGACACAGTGAGAATCAAATGAAAACAGTCATAGAGGTTCCGGTGAAAGGATTTCAGCAGCATCGCTTTGCGAACGGAATCCGACCTCATGGTTGCGTTGGCGATAACGATAGGAATATTTTTTTCTTTCAGAGCATAAATCATATTCGGCCAAATATCATACCGCACCATGATGGCGACCTGTGGCTGTACGGTATCAAGAAATCTGCGCACTCCAAAATATGAATCAAACGGTATGTACGATATTACATCAACGAGCGGATAGTGCTTGGAGTTTTCGAAACCGGACGGTGAAAAAAATGTTGCAACGATATCAATATGAGGATGAAGAGTTTTGATCTCAGCAATGATGGGTTTTGCCTGTTCAAATTCACCCAGTGACGATGCGTGAAACCAAAGGCGCTTTGATCCTTTTAATTGATTAAGTGATGAACGGAGTTCGCCGGAGGAATATTTTCGTCCGTTGATTCCAAGTCTAATTTTTTTATTGAACAAACCACCGAGGCGAAATAGAATCCACATCAAGGGAACAAGGAGAGCGTTATAAAAAATGAGAGAGGGATTCATGTGGATGCTTTCTTCAATATATCAATAGAAGGATTTTAGTGCAATAAACAGGAGAGAATGGTCTGTTGATGAATTGCCGTTATTCACACCGGCACGCCTTAAAGAAAATTAATCACGGGTAATCGGAAAAGCTTGCTTTCTGAATAAAGTTGTATTATATTAAAAACTCTCCAAAGAACGATTTTTGGAGAAAAAGAAAAATAGGTAGTTGACAAGCGGGTGTTTTTGTGGTATATTTGTAACCCGTTTGGAAACAAACCGGCGGTAAATGTTCTTTGAAAATTTGTGTGTACGGCTCAACAGTCAACACTAGACGTTTCAATTTTACAAATTCTCTAAGTTGAAAATAAAGAAATTTATTACAATGGAGAGTTTGATCCTGGCTCAGGACGAACGCTGGCGGCGTGCCTAACA
>CAZQSI010000048.1:0-21832 GCA_964596155.1 uncultured Chitinophagaceae bacterium | reverse complement strand
GACATCAATCCCGACTCTGTCGGGATTGCGCTCTACCAACTGAGCTACTCCCGCATTATTACTGACATTCTTAAGTGTATTCCAAAAAATAACCGCGACATCAATCCCGACTCTGTCGGGATTGCGCTCTACCAACTGAGCTACTCCCGCAAAAAACACCTACAAATATAGTGAACAGTTCCTCTCAAGTCAAGATATAGAAAAGTCTTAGCGGGTAATTTTTAGGATTTCGTACTTCAAAACTCCGGCGGGCACGGTAATCTCAGCAATCTCCCCAACTTTTCGCCCCATCAATCCTTTTCCGATCGGCGATGTCGTCGAAATTTTGTTTTGTTCGAAATCCGCCTCTTCCGGTGAAACAAGACAATACTCGATTTTTTTCCCGTTCTTCAAATCTTTCACGGTAACGTTGGTGAGAATATACACTTTGTCGTTCGGAAGATCCTTGCTTTCGATTACTCTGGATTTTGAAAGAGTTTCTTCCAATTTGGCAATGCGGTATTCAAGATGACGCTGTTCTTCCCGCGCGGCATCATATTCCGCGTTCTCACTCAAATCTCCGTGACCACGGGCTTCCGCAATTTTTGCCGCGACTTGCTTGCGGCCGTTTATCATCATTTCCCGAAGATCCGCTTCGAGCTCGACAAATTTTTCTTTGGTTAAATAGATGACATCACTCATATGACATCGAACGTTGTTTGATGGAGGTGAAAAATAAAAAGCCATCGTCCGTTCGGACAATGGCTAATAGTATTATATTGAATGTAGAGTACTTTGCGTGCAGAAGCAAGAAAATTTATTTCGTGCCGGCCATAATCAAATGACCCAATTTATCCCGTTTTGTTTTTAAATACCGTTCGTTCGTGCTGGTGGCTTTTACTTCAATTGATATGCGCTCAACCACTTCGATACCGAAACCTTTCAATCCAACAATCTTTTTCGGATTGTTCGTCAGCAATCTGATATTTTTCACGCCGAGATCGAGCAGTATCTGTGCAGCGAGACTGTAATCTCGGACATCGGCATGGAATCCGAGCGCTTCATTTGCTTCGACGGTATCTTTCCCTTCGTCCTGCAGGCGGTAGGCTTTCAGTTTGTTCAGCAATCCTATCCCCCGACCCTCCTGTCTCATATATATCAGAATTCCATTCCCCTCTTTTTCAATGACGGACATTGACGTATGCAGCTGTTCATTGCAGTCGCACCGGCGCGATCCGAAAACGTCTCCCGTCAAACATTCCGAGTGAACACGAACCAGTACAGGTTTTGTAACATCAATGGCTCCGGTGACAAGCGCGAGATGTTCTTTCCGGTCAATCGTCGATTGATATAAATGAACATCAAATTGTCCGTTCCCAGTCGGCAGATGTGTCGTAACGATTTTTTCGACCAATTTTTCACGGTGGCGGCGGTATTCAACCAGATCTTTGATCGACACAATTTTCATGTCATACTGCAGCGAAAGTTTCATCAGCTCCGGCAGACGCGCCATCGAACCGTCTTCGTTCATGATTTCGACCAATGCACCTGCCGGATAGAGACCTGCAAGTGAACAGAGATCCACAACTGCTTCCGTATGACCTGCCCGACGCAAAACACCGCCTTCGACTGCCCGTAGCGGAAAAACATGTCCGGGACGGCCAAAATCTTTTGCCTTCACATCCGGATTGGTGATTGCCTTGATTGTTTTCGCACGGTCGGGCGCCGATACTCCCGTCGATGTACCGTGCAGAAAGTCAATCGGTACAGTGAATGGAGTTTCATGCAACGACGTATTGTTCTCGACTATGGGTTCGAGATGGAGATCTTCCGCCCGTTGCGATGTCAGAGAGACGCACAATATACCCCGGCCTTGTTTTACAAAAAAATTAACAGTTTCCGGTGTGATCAACTCAGCCGCACAGACAAAATCACCTTCGTTTTCCCTGTCTTCGTCATCGACTACAATGATGACTTTTCCGGAACGGAGATCCGCAAGTGCTTCATCAATACTATGTAATTGGATTGACATTACTTTGTCATACTTTCAACTTCACCCTGCTTATTTACCACGGAAATGGAATTGCGTTCAATTTTCACTTTAATTTTATCGGCAATTTCCACAAGCAATGTTTTCTCTTCCACACCGACTACTTCGCCGTGCAAACCGCCCGCCGTGATAATCTTGTCCCCTTTTTTAATCTGTCCAAGCAATACTTCACGTTCTTTCTGCCTCTTTTGCTGAGGACGAATGATCATGAAGTAAAAAATTCCGATGATTAACCCGAACATAATCAGCGTACTGTAGATTTCGCCGCCGCCCTGGCCGGGCTGCGATGGTGCCATTGCTAAGATTGAACTAAACATTATAACTCCCTTATTCTAAATGATTTATATTGATAATTGAAACTAATTTTGAGGTGTCATTTGAGCAAGCATCTCTTTTTTCCATTCGGTAAACGTGTTTGATTGAATATGTGTCCGAGCTTCCCGCATCAGCCAAAGATAAAAAGAAAGATTATGAATTGATGCAAGCTGCAGGCCCAGAATTTCATCCACTTGAAAGAGATGCCGCAAATACGCCCGTGAAAAATTTTTATTGGTATAACTCTCAAAATCTTCGTCAATTGGACGATCATCCATCTTCCACTGCGCATTCCGAATATTCATTCTTCCGTTTCGCGTAAACACCATGCCATTTCGGCCGTTTCTGGTCGGCATGACGCAATCAAACATATCTATTCCCCGCTCAATCGATTCCAGCAGATTTTCCGGAGTGCCGACACCCATGAGATATCGGGGTTTTTCCTTCGGCAGCATTTGTGCCGTATGGTCCGTTATCTCGTACATTAATTCTGCAGGTTCCCCGACCGCAAGTCCGCCTATTGCATAACCTTCAAAATCCAAATCCACCAACGCCGAAGCACTTTCCCTTCTGATATGCTTAAAGGTACTTCCCTGAACAATTGCAAACAATGATTGCTGATGACCGTATAATGGTTCCGAATCCTTGAATTCCTTTTGACAGATTTTCGCCCATTCGATCGTCAACGCATTCGATTCCCGCGCATACGTCTCATCGCACGGATGAGGAGGACATTCATCGAGTACCATCATGATATCTGACCCGATCGCCCTCTGTATCTCCATCACTTTCTTTGGTGTAAAAAAATGACTCGAACCATCCAAATGTGACTTAAATGTCACTCCATCCCCGGTGATCTTCCGCAGTTCCGTGAGACTGAAGACCTGATACCCCCCGCTGTCCGTCAAAATTGGTTTCTGCCAATTCATAAAGGAGTGCAGCCCTTTCATCTCCTTCATGACATCCATTCCGGGACGGAGGTAGAGGTGGTACGTATTGCCGAGAATAATCTGAGCGCCGAGTTCTATCAACTCCCTCTGTTCAACTGCCTTGACGGTACCTTGCGTGCCGACCGGCATAAAAATCGGTGTTTCGATGATTCCGTGATCTGTCTCCAATATGCCGGAGCGGGCAGCACCATCCGTATGTTCAAGTGTAAATTTCACTGACCAAATTACGAAAATTTGGTCTCTATTTCAATGAATCGTCTTCAAGCTGATGTTTATGTCCTTTTACCGCCCACATTTCATCGGTTGTTTTTGCAAGCCGCTCAGCGAGACTTATCAAAATTTTGTTCGCTATTTCCGGCTGATTGCGGATTACTTCGTCAATGCTGTTCTCCACGACCATCACTTCAGAATCTTCCATCGCTTTCATAGTTGCTGTTCTCGGACGGGCAAGGAGACCGCTTAATTCGCCAAAAATTAATCCGCGCTCTGAAAATTCACTCATTTTAAGATCGCCTTTGAAAACACCGATACATCCTTGCACTAGAACGTACCATTCAAATGAAAGATCACCTTCTCTGCAGATAATCTCCCCTTTTTTATATTGCTTTTTCTTTTGTTGAAGTGTCATAATGATTGAAAGGTTGTGTTATGGTGAAAGACGAACGATTCTCCAGGATGCATCGGATTGCTTTTTATAGGAAATTCTGTCATGAAGTCTGTTTACACGCCCCTGCCAAAATTCGAATTCATCCGGTACGATCCTGTATCCTCCCCACTGAGGGGGAAGCGGAATTTCTCCGTTCTTAAATTTTTCAAGCATCTCACCAAATGCTTTTTCCAGCAGCGCTCTGGAAGAGAGCACGCTGCTTTGTGCTGACGCCCACGCACCGAGCCGTGAATCAATCGGCCGCGTTTTGAAATATTCATATGACTCCGCAGCAGATACTTTTTCCGCACTGCCGCAGATCCGTACCTGACGCTCCAACGGCTCCCAGAAAAATAAGAGTGCTGCCCTGGGATTCTCTTTCAGATCATTCCCTTTTGCGCTTTGATAGTTTGTAAAAAAGACGAATCCTTTTTCATCAAATTGCTTCAGCAGCACGGTTCGAGCCGAAGGCCTTCCATCTTTTGTGGCTGTGGCAATGGTCATCGCATTGACTTCTGGAATCTCACTCTTTATCGCCTCTTTGAACCATTTTTCAAACTGCACAAACGGACTTTGATCAACATCACGTTCGTCCAATGTCCCCTTTTTATATTCCGTGCGGATTTCAGATATAGAAATTTGTCTTTCCATTGCATGAATATATAAAATTTGTCCCTGATTAAAAATAAGAAAGACCAGTCAGGATTTTTACACCCAACGGGTCTTTTATGAATAACTAAAACCAGCCAGCTCAAAAAGGTCTGGCAGGTTTTGGTTTATAGTCTTTAATTGCTCTTATCCGGGAACGGCGGCGGATCGGGAATAGAATATTTGAATTTTTTCATTTCCTCTTTTATTACTTCGATCGCTTTCAACAGTTGCTCATCGACTCCCTCAAATTGTTTAGATGGATCGTTATCCACGACAATGTCGGGATCAACACCCGTTCCCTCCATTATCCAGCTTGTTCCTTCGTTGTCGTACCGGGAAAATTCCGGCCGGTTCAGGAAACCGCCGTCGATAATCGGCAATGATCCGCGAATTCCGACAACACCTCCCCATGACCGCTTGCCGATGAGTTTACCCAAATTATACTTTCGGAAACGATAAGGGAAGATATCGCCGTCCGAAGCGGAGTACTCATCCATCAATAAAACTTTTGGACCGAGATGCATACCGCTTGGATTTGTGCTCGGAGTTCCGTTTCTCGAATATCCGATCATAGCCAGCTGGCGGGTGAGCCGTTCGGTAATCATCGGGGAAACGTTTCCGCCGCCGTTTCCTCTGTCGTCGATAATCAGCGCTTCCTTCCGCAATTGCGGATAATAGTATTTAACAAATTCGTTTAATCCATTTACACCCATATCCGGAATATGAATGTAACCGACTTTTCCATCAGTCGCTTTGCTGACAATTTCTATATTTTTTTGAACCCAATTGTAATAATAGAGTGGCGCTTCATTATCCGTCGGAATGACGACCGCTTCCCTGCTTCCGCTTTCTTTCGGAGAGCCGTTCACGGTCAGTGTCACCTGCTTTCCGGCAGTGCCGACCAATGATTCGTACAGATCAGTCATTTGATTGGCGGGTGTTCCGTTCACAGCAATGATATAATCGCCTTCATTCACATTCACACCCATTTCCGTCAACGGCGAACGAAGATTCGAATCCCAATTCTCTCCCTTCAAAATCTTGGTGATACGATAATATTTTGACGACGGATCGCGGACAACAATCGCACCGAGCAATCCGAGCTTGATTTTTTCGGCTTTCGGGAAATCGCCGCCGCCGACATAGGCGTGACCGATATTCAATTCGGAAATCATTTCCCCGATGACGTAGGTCAGATCAACACGGTGATTCACATGAGGAAGCAGCTGTGCATAATTCTTTTTCATCTTCTCCCAATCGACGCCATGCAGGTTGGGCGACCAAAAGAAATCCCTCATCTGTCTCCATGATTCATTAAAAATCTGATTCCACTCTTCCTTTTTATTCAGCGTCATTTTCATATCGCCGAGATTCAGTTTTTCCTTGATGTCGATTTTTGCCGAGGGCAGATCGATGATTGCATATGCTCCGTCGCTTTCCACAAGCATCTTTTTCTGATCCCAGGAAATTTCATATCCGTTCACATCCCCTAATTCAGTTTCTTTCTGCTTTTCCAAATCATACATCAGCAGTTTGCTTTTTGTATCTTTGCTGCCCCGGCGGGTATAGTACACTTTCTCCCCCACGCTGCCGATATTGCGGTAATTGGACGCGGCAATCGGCAGTCCGGCGATGCGGTCTTTCAATCCATCCTCATCCAATTTCACTGCTGTCGTTTTTCCTTCATCCTTTTTCTTATCGTCAGATTTTTTTTCATCCGGTTTCTTCTCTTCGCTTTTGATTTTTACTTCATCGCTTTTAGGCTCGAAGGGAGATTTTGCATCCTTCGCAAGTGCGACGATGTAGATTTTCGCCATATCCTGATAGATGTGGTTCCATTCCGTCCATCCGTACACAGGGCTGAATGACCTGCTGGAAGCAAACAAAAGATACTTTCCGTCGGAGCTGAAGACGGGATTTCCCGAATCATACCATCCGTCGGTGACATCAATGGTTTTTTTCGATTCAAGCGAATACAACTTCACTTTATTCATCACATCGGCTTCAGGATTAGTGTAGGTAATCCATTTTGAATCGGGCGACCATGAATATTCGCTGAACTCAAATACTTTCGATTCTGCGACCACTGTGACTGATTTGGATTCGACATCGACGTAGTTCAATGTCTGCGCCCTGTCCGCCCAAAGCAGTTTTTTCCCGTCCGGAGACCAATAGGGCTGATATTTATAGTTTGATGAATTCTTAGTGATTTGCACCGGTGTGCCTCGTCCATCTTGAGGTCGAATCCAAATTTCATCTTCGCCGGTTTGGTCGGAAATATACGAAATCCACTTGCCGTCGGGTGACCATTTTGAGTTTCGTTCATGGACGCCGGAAGTTCCGGTAAGATTTCTTGTGTTGCCATTTTTTGCAGGCACGGTAAAAATTTCCCCGCGGGCGCCGAACAATGCTCTGCTTCCATCAGGCGATATTTCAAAATTTGTTACACTTTTACTGACATCAATAATTCCGCCCCGGGCCGACTCTCCGTCATCTTTGATCATCACGGGTATTTTATCGAGCGACTTTGAAGCAAGGGTGTACTTATAAAGAAATCCGCCGTTTTCAAAAACGATGGCGTTATCGCCCAGCGACGGGAATTTAATATCGAAATCCTTGAAGAACGTCAACTGTTGTGTCGTTTCGGTGGCGAGATCAAATGAATAAAGATTCATCCTCTTCACATTGTCCTTGCCGTCACGGTCGGAAACAAAATAAATCACATTCCCTTTCCACATCGGGAAAATATCCTGCGCCGGATTGTTGGTGATGTTGCGAATTTTCTTCGTTCCCGTATCGAACACCCAGATATCGTCCGCCTGTCCTCCTCGGTACCGTTTCCATGTCCGGAATTCACGGAAAATTCTATTGTAGGCAAATTGTTTTCCGTCCGGTGAAAACGAAATCCATCCGCCGACCGGAACCGGCACCTGTTCGGGGATTCCACCGTTGACGGAGGCATAAAAGAGTTGTCCCTTGAATGCATTAAACTCAACTCGCCGTGATCGGTAGACAATCGATTCATTATTTTTCCATGTCATCACAATATTATTCGGACCCATTCTGTCGGAGACATCATCCCTGTCAAGCGTTGCTGTATAGGTCAAGCGTTTTGGAATTCCTCCGTCGGACGGCATCGTATAGACTTCCGTATTGCCGTCATATTGACCGGTAAATGCGATCTGCTTTCCGTCAGGAGAAAATCGTGCAAACATTTCCATGCCGACGTCATTCGTCAATTTTCTTGCTGTTCCACCGGTCGAGGAGACGGAATAAAGATCACCGGCATACGTGAAGACGACTTTGTCCCCGTGGATCGCCGGAAACCGGAGAAGACGAGATTCCTGTGCTATGACAATTCCTGTCCAAACAAGAAATGTAAGAATGAGTGTTTTCATATCGCTTCCTTTTTCATGAGTAATACATTAACGAATTGATCAGTGACAATTTTCAAAATTATGTATCGGAATTACTGTTTTCTCTCCGCCATGCCTCCCTTTTCGGAATCGACCTTCACGGTGAACGATGACCCTCCTTCAACGATCCACCGCACGGCGACTGAGCCCATTCCCGGGATGTTCTCAATATTTAACCTTGAAGGATTATGTTTTTGTTCCTTAAGAATTCCCAAAAACCGATTCTCCAGTTCTCCTCCGGCAATGACGCGTCCGCCGGTTATGGAGATCCAATCAGGACGGGTGATCTTATTTTTTACATCATGATGCGTGTGCGTGGGAATCACTCTGCTGTTCGACACGATTGCCGTTACTTCCTTCAAACCGCCGGAAAGATTTTTGACGATGATTGAATCAACGGAAACTTTTGGCGTGTGATAGAGGTGGAAAAGTGTAAATGCCATGTTCCGGTGACACATATCTTCAATCAAGAACGAAGGAGCTGTCCTCGTCCATTGTTTTTTAATGCCGCCGATTTCAATCTCGCCGAACTGCGGATGCTGAAACTTTTTCCATGGCACGATACCTTCGCTGAAAAGCATAATCCTGTCAAAACGGTATACATCCTGCATCGAAACATCTCTTGTTGAATCTTTCGGACGGCGGAAATAATCGAATTCACTCCACAGTTCGTTCGTAAATGCAAGAATGCCTCTGCCGCCGTAAAACCATTCAATCTCTCCGCCGTAAACGGTATAGAGATCTTTCCATAGTATCATGTATTTATATCCGGGAAGTTGTTCTTCGCCGAGTTGTCCGAGAAAATCATACGTCTGCACATCCTGACGGCTGTACGTATTTTCATCAGTTTTTGATCCGGGTCCGCGCAAAATCATACCTCCGTTATTATGAAACGACTGCGCAGCGGCAATATTCGGATGAGCGAGGAAAAAATTCCGCACCGCCCGGTTTTCCGGATGAGTGAACGGATACCGGTCAGAACCAAATTGTACATACCGTGGCGCCCAATTCCACGCCCAGTCACGGTTCGGATCATAAAATCCCGGATTATCTTCATTTACTAATCCGTCGCCGTCGTTGTCGATTCCTTCCCATCCGAGAAATGTATATTCGCCCTGCTCATCGGCTTTCGCCTGCACCATCAGTCGCGGATCCGACGGATCCGTTTTCCATCGTCCGTTGGGATCTTTAATACGCATGTAGACAATATTGCCGTCGCCGTCGAGATCATCGTAACCATCCTCATCATACTCGCCGTCGCCGTCATCGTCCCTCTTTCCCAATCCGCTCCGCGGAGAGTGAGGGTTATTGGCTTTATGAATAAAATAATCGCGGGCGTTGGGATTTATGGTCGGCACAACATACAACGTTTTTTCGTCAAGCAGCTGTTTGATCCACTCTACCTGACCGTAAAGTTCTGTAACATACCAAGCGGTATAGAGGACTACTTCCGCACCCTGAATCTCATTGGAGTGAATATTTCCGTCGATATACATTGCCGGTTTTTTATCGGGATCACCCTTCTTTCTGTTGGAGATCGTCATCATCCATAATTCTTTTCCTTCCACAGATTTTCCCATCCCTGATATTTTTACAAGATCGGGATACGCTTTTTCAATCCGCTTCATTATTTCGTACAGCTGTGAGGAATTATAGTATCGGTTCCATGCCACTTCCACTTTTGGGTTATTGGGGCCACCCATCGCTTTCAGCGCACTCGGAGTAAATTCCCTGGATTGTTGAGCCGATCCAAACATTGACAGCGTCAATAGTAATAAAATAATTTTCATTCAATCTCCTGTATTGCTTCTTGTGATCGAGAATCGATGTTATTTCAAATCAATGGTCATCTGCGCCGCTCCGGCGACGGGACTTTCAGCACGGACATTCACCGAACCGCTGCCAACGATGATCCATTCTACTGTTTTATATCCGCCGCTTCCTTTAATCGCTTCTAGTGTCTGTTTTCCTTTGCCGGCAGAGATGGAATTGGATTTCCCGTTATCGAAGAGAACCCGAACGTTGCGGATCCATCTGGTTTTTGAACCGATGGCGCTGTTGGTGGGAAAATATCCGTTGTTCACAACATCAACCGATACACGATAAACATTGCCGGAGAGTTTTACCACTTTCTGATTGGAGAGCGATATGTCCGCCGATTGCGCCGCAAGGAAAAGGATGAATTCCGAATATGCTTTTGAATAGGAATCAAGACTTTCTGCCGGCGGATTGGAAAGGAGGAAAGGTTTCACTCCGCCAATCTCGACGTCGCGGTCAGGGAAATCGGGATGCGTGAATTTTTGCCAGGGAATTGCAACATCCTTGATTCCGGCAGCATCATACCATTTCAATCCGGCCAGGCGCTGATCGTCCGTTTTCTCTTTATCGGACTTTTTCATTCCGGATTTTCCTTTTACGCTGTCAGCAGATGATGAAGTATCCTTCTCCGGCGCAACGTCGCCGAACCACCAGGGGCGGACGGAAAATGACCACCGGCCAGCATGGTAATAGGCCCATTCGCTGAAGGATCCTTCTCCTTTTTCCGGTTTCGGTGCTTTGGTCAATTTTGTGATCTCACTAAATTTTTTCCCGATGTACGAAATATATTCTTCATCTTCTTTCATGACGGAAGTAATTGCGGGCGACTCGTTTTTCGATGGTTCGTGTTTCCATGGAGTGGTGAGATTGTCGTTGGATGAAAAGGAGAACACCGCAGCAATATTCGGATTATCGAAAAGGAGATCTGCGATTGCTTTTGATTCCGGTTCAGAGATTTGGTGTACTCCGCTGTTCTTCCCGAAGAATTGGTAATTGAAGGTAAAATTTCTGTTGAGATCGGTCCCGCCCGACGGGTCTTCATTCCATTCTTTATCCCCGTCGTTGTCAATCCCTTCGGTCATATACAAATATTTTCCTTTTTCCCCTTTTGCAGCATCAGCTTTCCTCATGAGTCTGGAATCGTCCGGATCGACAATCCATTCGCCGCGAGGATCGACAATCCGCATCATGGAAATAATTCCGTCGTTGTTCAGATCGTCGACATCATCTTCATCCTGAACGCCGTCGCGGTCATCGTCATTCGGCGAATTGTTGGTCGATCGCTCGGTCAACGGCTTTTTGAAGAATGCTTCCGATGCGTCGGGATTTGCTCTCGGTATCACATAGATCGTCGTCCGATCAATCAATTCTTTAATATCATTTCGGGATGAATATTCTGTGCTGAGCAACCGGACGAACCTCAAGGCGTGTTCGCTTCCCACCACCGAGTGACCCTCAATTCCGCCGACGACCAGAATTCCCTTTTTCGGTTCACCGCGGCCTATGGTCACCAGCCACACATCCCGTCCGCCGCCGGTTTTTGCTATTGAGGAAATTGAAATATGTGAGTGCTTTCCGGATAATTGCTTGAGTGTCCGTGTCATATCATCGTATGAATGATATTGAGCATTCAGTATGCCTGAAATGGCAATTGAAAGTATAATGAGGTTTTTCATCAATCTCCCGGTTATTCGAGAATGGTTTGTCGCTGAGTGGGGTTCAGCAGCTATCCGTAAAAGGTTACAACATATGTATTTAGGAAATAGTCTCGCAGATTTCAAGTGATAATTGTAAAATTTCGAAAGACTCCTTCAAAACATTCTCTCTTCCATCGTATTCAAAAACGTTACAATCAAGAATAATTCCTTGCAATTCTCTCTTTGCTGAATTACTTTAATTCAAATTCAAAGAGACCACAACCAATTGCATGCCTATGTTTACTACTGGTTCAAACATGAAACCAATTTTGTCCGGTGCCGCGGGTGTATTCGTGTCGATGTCACTGTATGATTTTATTACACACAAATATATTCTCACAGAATTGTATGAAAAAGTGCCCCACGTCTGGCGTCCCGAAATGGATTCAAAGTTATGGATCTTTGCAATAGTGTATCTGGTCAGCGCCTATTTCTTCACACATATGTTTCACCGCGGTTTTATGAGTTTTGGGGTTGAAGAAGGAGTACGGTTCGGTCTAATGGTCGGTATGTGGATCTCCACCATTACAGCATACGGATCGTACATCATATTCCCGATTTCGTATGAAATAGCCGTGCATTGGTGGTTGTATAGTGTGTTAGGATTTGTCCTTCACGGTATAGTCGTTGCACTGGTGTTTAAAATTTTCTACCGGCGGTCAATTTTAAAAAAATAGATTTCCTCCGCGTCGTACCTGCACCACTCAATCAATCCTGCCGTACGTTTAGAGCGGTATATTTCCATGTTTCTTTTTGGGATTCCTGTCCACTTTTGTTTCGAGCATTTCCAGTGCACGGATGATGCGCGGACGAGTTTCATTCGGAAGAATAACGTCATCAATGTACCCACGCTCAGCCGCTGCATATGGATTGGCAAATTTATCGGTGTACTCCGCTACTTTTTTGTCGAACGCTGCGGCTTTATCTTCAGCTTTATCAATTTCTTTTTTAAAGATAATCTCCACCGCACCCTTCGCACCCATGACTGCGATTTCTGCCGTGGGCCACGCAAAGTTGATATCCCCACGGATATGTTTTGAATTCATCACATCGTATGCTCCGCCGTACGCCTTGCGTGTAATGATCGTAATCTTCGGCACCGTTGCCTCGCAATATGCATAGAGCAGTTTTGCCCCATGCTTTATAATTCCATGCCATTCCTGATCCGTGCCGGGAAGAAAACCGGGAACATCTTCGAACGTCAGCAAAGGAATATTGAACGCATCGCAAAAGCGAATAAACCGCGCCGCCTTGATTGACGCTTCAATATCCAGAACGCCTGCCAGCACCGCTGGCTGATTGGCAATAATACCGACCGGCGACCCGTTCATCCGGGCAAATCCGACAATGATATTTTGTGCGTAGTCGCGGTGCACTTCAAGGAAGTCTCCGTGATCGATCACCGCCTGAATCACATTGATCATATCGTACGGTTTGGAGGAGGAATCTGGAATGATGGAATTGAGCAGATCACTTTTCCTGTTTATGGGATCCGAACATTCCATTCGCGGCGGATCATCCATGTTATTTTGAGGAAGAAACGATAACAGTTTTTTAATCCGATCTATGCATTCTATTTCGCTGTCGCAAGCAAAGTGTGCAACGCCGCTTTTGGATGCATGGGTGGTAGCGCCGCCGAGATCTTCGCTCGACACTTCTTCGTGTGTGACGGTTTTGACGACGTTCGGTCCGGTTACAAACATGTAACTGGTATTCTTCACCATCAGAACAAAGTCCGTAATTGCGGGCGAATAGACCGCTCCCCCCGCGCACGGACCCATAATTGCGGAAATCTGCGGTATCACTCCGGAAGCCATCGTATTCCGAAGGAAAATATCTGCATATCCTCCGAGCGATACCACTCCCTCCTGAATCCTTGCGCCGCCTGAATCATTCAATCCAATGACGGGAATTCCAACTTTCATTGCCATATCCATAATTTTGCAGATTTTCTCCGCATGTGCTTCGGAAAGGGATCCGCCAAACACCGTGAAATCCTGGCTAAAAACAAACACTTCCCTGCCGTTGATTTTGCCGTGACCGGTCACTACTCCGTCCCCGAGAAATTTTTGTTTCTCTAGACCGAAATCGTACGACCGGTGTGTCACCAGCATACCGATTTCTTCAAACGATCCGTCATCGATCAGCAATGCAATGCGTTCACGTGCCGTTAATTTTCCTTTTTTATGCTGCGATTCAATCCGCGTTGTTCCCCCTCCGAGGAGCGCCTCATCTTTTTTCTTTTTAAGCTGTTCTAGTTTATCCATGGATATCGTTCCTTACAAATAGTAAAAGGCAATAATCAAAAACAGGGAAAGGGTAATTGCTATTAAAAATGTCATTGAATATGCGCCGGTGAGCAGAATCATTTTCACGGCTGTTTTCCATCGTGTCTGGCCGTACGCCTGCACCATTCCGGCATATAGATATGGCGGAATGACGATGTTTAATACTCCGGAATACGACTGAAGAACTGAGAATCCGGTCAACTTGAGCAGGTCGATAATGAAAAAAACAAAAAACAGAAATGAATGCATGTAGAACGAAAAGACAAGATGTTTTATATAGAGGACGTTGGAACGGATGTATAACAGTTTAAGAAGCAAGGCGAACATCGGCATTAACAGAAAAATCAGTTTTGGCCGATGCTCAACCATCTTATCGAAAACGAGAGACGGATCTGCTTTTATCTTTTGGAGTGCAGTAATCATCGTTCTGCCGAACAATGCATGAACCTCTGCGGAATCCTGCACGGTAAAGGTAACGTTGGATCGTTCGTTACTTAATGATAAAAACGCTGAATCCCGTTCCGATTGCGTCTTTGGCTCGGCGGCGACGACGACATTCTCCGGAAGCGATGAAACGCTATTCCGGTCAAGGAATGAGCTTGTGAAGAAAAACAAAAAACTGACGAACAGATACAATTTAAAGGGTGAAATAAAGGTTTTGCGTTTACCGGAAAGATATTCGAGCGTGAGTACGCCGGGTTTGAGTAAAAATGGTTTTACACTTCGCATGATCCGTTTGTCCAGATCAGGCAAAATGTCCATAAACTCCGCCGCAAGGTCCGCAACAGGAATGTTGATCTCCGTGTCCCGCTGACCGCATGCTGCACAATATTCGCCGGATAATTGCGCTGAACAATTTTTACAATATCGAGGATTGTCCGTCATTCTGAACATAATGTAGAAGGAAAAAACCAGAGTTGCACGGATTTTCAAACAGCAATTTCTTATATTGACGGAACAATTTCAAACACCGACCCTCATGCACACTAAATGGATTTCCTCTTTCTCCGAATACTTCAACGATTTTAATTTTCCGTCTCTTCTTCGGTTTGATTTCTCTCATTTGAAATCAGATGTAATCGGAGGAATTACTTCGGCGGTGGTGGCACTTCCGTTAGCATTAGGTTTCGGATTGCTGGCATACAACGGAAATCCTCAAGGCGCGGTGGCGGGACTGTATGGTGCAATCTTTACCGGCATCCTCGCATCGTTTTTCGGCGGAACACGCCAGCAGATTACAGGCCCGACGGGCGGCATGACAGTTGTTCTGACCAGCGTCTATATCGATTATGGAGGCGGAGAAGCATTGCTTGCGGCATGTATTCTTGCCGGAGTTTTTCAGATCGGATTCGGTTTTCTGAAACTGGGAAAATTCGTTTCACTCGTTCCGTATCCCGTAATCGTCGGATTTACAAACGGCATTGCGTTATTGATTTTCATCCAGCAGATCGGAACATTCAACTCGGCGCCGCTGATCGCACTGATTACGATGGCGGTAATCATCATTGTACCGAGAATAAATAAAAATCTTCCAAAATCACTTATTGGATTGCTTGCCGGGACACTCGCTGCATATTTCTTTTCTTCCTTTGATGTTATCCGATGGCAGTTTGACCCACAAACTCAGCTGTTTTCAGTCCGCGACGCTATTGCTACCGTGGGAATGATTCCGACCTCATTCGAAATTCCCCGTTTGCCGTACATAACGATGGAGACATGGCAAAAGGTCGTTCCGGCAGGATTCACTATTGCCCTGCTTGGTGCAATTGAAACATTGCTCGCCTCGGTGGTTGCGGACAATGCAACATCAACGCGACACAACAGCAACCGGGAACTGATCGGACAAGGAATTGCCAACTTTACCGCTCCATTTTTCGGCGGTGTTGCCGGTACCGGTGCAATTGTTCGCACGATGGTCAATATCAGGGCGGGTGCCAAAACAAAATTGTCGGGAATGATTCATGGTGCGGTGTTGATTGTGGTGATGCTGTTTCTCGGAGATTTGGCATCAGCTATCCCGTTGGCGGCACTCGCGGGTGTTCTCATGATGACCGCCGTGGGAATGTTTGAAACTGAACCGTTAGCTTTGCTTCCGAAAACTCCGTTGCCGGATGCAGCGGTAATGGTGGCTACCACCGTCATTACTGTTGCCGTTGATCTTATCACTGCTGTTGAAGTCGGAATGGTGATGGCTGCATTTCTGTTTGTCCACCGTATGAGCGAACTGGGCATGGTTTCTCCCTCCGCATTGGACGGATCGTCTTCCAACCCGCTGGACGAATCAACACGTGCAATGCTTGATGAAAAGCATATCATCATATACACTGTGGAGGGAGCACTGTTTTTCGGAGCTGCCCGTTCGTTTGTGGACAGTGTCGAAAAGAATTTCGATGTGAACGTTGTAATTCTTGATCTTCACAATGTTCCGATTATCGATACAACGGGCGCCGTTGCACTTGAAAATATTGTCCGCAGATTATATTCAGACAACAAACGGCTGCTGATCGTCGGCATACGTCCGTCGGTGCGGCGCATTCTCTACAAACTGGGAGTGATGCAATATATCGGTATTGGTCATTTTGTTCAGACGATGGAGGAAGCGATTCGATATTCCTCGGATATGGTTGACGGAACGTATCAACACCGTCATCTCGCTTCTTTTATTCCCGATCAACTGATTCTTCTTGATCTGGAGGTACAGACGAAAGAAGAACTCTTCATCACATTAACGTCGCACGCAGCAAAAAAAGGATTGATCCTGAATAAAGCAGAATTCCTTCAGCGCGTTCTTGAACGGGAACTTGAGATGCCGACGTATATCGGACGAGGGGTGGCAGTACCGCACGGGACTGTGGAGAGCGAAAAAGAGAACATTATCGTTCTTTTTGCCAGACTGCGAAACGAGATTGTTTATAATACCGAAACCGGCGAAACGGTAAAATTTGTTTTCCTCGTCTCAACCGGAAGCAACAAAAAAGAATATCTTGATGTTCTAAGAATCATAGCGTTGACCATGAAAAATGATTCCATCGTCTCACGTTTACTCGCCGCTGCTGATACAGCGGAGGCGCATCACCTGTTATCAGAGATGAAGATTCCGTAACCAGGATGAGGTACAAACTATTGCATCCATCCGGGATATTTGGAAAGCATATCATGCCATAACGTACCGCTCTCCTTCCACACTCCGCAACGAATCCATGTCAGTATTGCAAAGCAGATCAAAACGATCGAAACGATAAAAAGTAAAATTTTTCTATTATATTTTTCCCATGCCCGGGAAAAGAATGTTCCGGCGATAATAAAAAGTCCGATGTAAGCGCCGTAGGTAAACCGGTCTGCCGCAATAATATTGCTGAACCGGATTAACTGCAACACAGGCAGGAGAGAAATCAGAAAAAACAAAAAACCGAATATGATCACCGAATCATTCCGGTATTTCCACACTACGGCGCAAATACCGACACAAAGAACGGCATAAAGATAATATCCTGCCGTCAGTTCTGATGGATATGGATAGACATGAGATAAATTAACGGGTAAAAAGAATTTTTCCAGATAAAAGACGACGCCATGCATCGAAACAATCAGATTGTCGACGACATCGGCTGATTGCCGAACTGCTTTGGATGATATTTGACCGAAGAAACCGATGACCGACAATGCCGCCGCTACGAGCACAAACGGTATCTTTTCGATCAATGATCCGGTTGTAATGTCTCTTTTTTTGTAACCATCAATCAACAATAAGATCAGCGGAAAGGTCAACACAATAATTTTTGAAAGAATCGCCAAAACGAACATTATGAATGAAAATGTCAACCAATACGACTTGCTGTTTTTTTGATGGAATACATACCCAATCGAGGAGACCAAAAAGAAAACCATGGAAAGGAGATCTTTGCGACCGGAGATCCATGCTACAGATTCAACCCTCATCGGATGTATGCCGAAGAGTAATGCTGCCAGCACTGCAGCTATGAAATCGTCCGTCAGCAGCAGCACAAACCAAAAAAAGAGGATGGCGTTGATGATATGGAGGATGAGATTCGTTCTATGGAAAACCTGTGCATCGTATCCGGCGATGCTGTAATCCGCCATATAGGAGATCATTGTCAACGGCAGGTAAGACCCTACATAGGTATTGGTAAACACTTCTGCAATATTCTTGGCAGAGAATGAACGGACTGCTTCATTGTCGGTGACATACTCATTGTCGTCCCAGGTCGTCCAACCGTTAGAGAGAGACGGAAAAAACGCGGCTGCGGTTACTGTGATAATAATGAGTTGAGCAATTATATATTTCTTCGACAGAGCGTTCATTGTTTTTAAAACTGACATCCCCGAAATCTTACAATTTCAGGGATGAGCAAATACTATCGATGGTTTTCATTCGATTATTTTAATGCATTATCAATCACCGCGCCGCCGACAAGATCGTCTCCTTCGTAAAAGACGACTGACTGGCCCGGCGTGATCGCCCGTTTCGGCTGATCAAAAACGATTCGGACGTTTCCTTCTCCGTCGCCGCTGCCGTCGAGCTGCGTCACCATAGCCGGCTCATCAATATCCTTGTATCTGATTTTCACAGTCAGTCTCCGCCCTTCGGTCAGATGCGGATATTTTATCAGATTCAATCCGGAAGCGGTCAAACTTCGATGGAGCAGTTCATCTTCGTATCCGACCGTAATTTTATTTTCCTTGTAGTCAATAGAAGTTACATATAACGGATCGGGATGAGCAATGCCGAGTCCTTTACGCTGCCCAATGGTGTAAAACGGAAATCCTGCATGTTCTCCGATCTTCTTGTTGTTATGCAGTATCGTTCCCCCGTTAACAGTCTGCTCTAGCTGAGGAAGTTTATGTTTGAGAAATCGTTCATAATTATTATCCGTGATAAAGCAGATTTCAAAACTTTCTCCTTTATCCGCCGTTCGAAGTCCGTAACGCACCGCCAATGCACGGACTTCTTCTTTTGTGAAATCGGCCAGAGGAAAAAGCGTATGCTGTAAGGATTCCTGCGTAACATTCCACAACATGTATGATTGATCTTTTTTTCTGTCTTTTCCGCGGGAAACGACATATCGGTTGGTGGATTCATCGATCCGCACTTTTGCGTAATGGCCCATCGCCACATAGTCCGCTCGGAACTGTTTTCCCCTTCTCAGTAATTCTTCCCATTTGATCTTCCGGTTGCAGATAACACAGGGATTCGGTGTTCTTCCGTGCATATATTCATCGACGAAATTATCGATCACTTCGGCTCCGAAGGCCTCCGAAAAATCGAGGACATAGTGCGGAATTCCAAGTTTCGCTGCAATGATTCGGGCATCGTTGATTCCGTCGAGAGAACAACAGCTCTTATCCCCTTCTATTGACCCTCCAACATCGTCATAATTGAACGTTTTAATCGTAATTCCGATGACGTTGTATCCCTGCTCCACCAGCAACGCCGCGCAGACGGAAGAATCCACGCCGCCGGACATGCCGAGGACAACTGTCTTATTTTTTCCTGGTTGGTTCATGAAGGACAATTTACGAAAAATTCATCAGAACTGAAAATCGAGCTGGAGTACCATCCGATTGTCAAGTGGACCTGATATTTCGTCAATTCCGCTTCCCTGCGAAAGCACATTCAGCTTTTTTGTTTCTGCATATTTTAAAGATGCGAAACAATTCGGGAAAAAAGTGTACCCCGCAATCAGATACCACCGGTATCCTTGGCCATACAGAGGCGGATTCGAGTAATTGCCCGCCACATCAGATTCAAATTGATAGATGCGCGAATCGAACGACGCCGTATGAAAAACGACGAACCGGCTTTTCAGGAATACGTCTCCTTTGCGCGGAGCATAACTCACATTAAGATATGTGAGAAATCCGTTTTCCGATCGGTGATCATTCGTATACATAATCTCGACGGTTTCCAACCGATGCGTGAGAGTGAGCTGCCGCGTCACCCGATAATCAATTGTTAATCTGATATTTGTTTGCTGTCGATTTGTTACCTCATACCGGTTTTTCTTTCTTCCCATCAGTGATATCCTCGCAGCAGAATTCAACGGACCCGAAAGAAAGAGCATTGACTCCAATCCGCTGGAGGCAAAGTCCGGATTGAACGGCTCCAGTTTGTACTGATCAATATAGGCGTTCAATTCATATGTTCCGATGCGAACGTCACAGCCAAGATAGTTTCCAAACTCTCCTCCACCGTTTCTTTCCGACACACCGAAAGGATGAGCGAATGAATTTGAGTATCCTTTTTTGTAGGACCGATGATGATACGTGAAACTCATTTGTCCTGATATTGGAATCGATATTCCGGAACCTGTGCTGAACCGAACAGCGTCGTGCGATGCCGATTCACCGAAGAGGGTGAACCACTCTCCGGAATGTTCCCAGGAAATACTTCCTGCCGTAACCGAAGATCCCCTCATTGACGAATGGCTGATCTGTTTGTCGTATCGTGCATTCAGACCGGTGACAGCAAACGACGTATGATCGGACAACGATAATCCGATTCTTCCGCCGTACGTTTTTTCGCGAAGAGCAAAACGTTTAGAGATGTCATTCGCCGTTCTGAACAATCCCGAAGAATAAAATCCGGTGACAGTGTTGTTGGAATCAACCGAAGCAGGAAGAATACGGTTCGAATAAAATCCTGCAACACTGAACGGGCCGGCGGAAAAAGACGTGGCAAGACCCTGATAATATCTGAACTCATCCGTTGACAGCGTCGGCGCAATAACCCGGCCGCGTCGTCCCGCGTTTGCAGAGGCAGAAGAACTTTTTGCGGATGACCGGTTATGTGAAAGCACAAGACCTTCACCCGATGCGAATGAGAATCTGCCCGCTACAATTTTTTCGCCTTTTAAAAACGGTTCAGCAGTGAGATATCCTCCGGAAAAACCATCTGCATATCGTTCGCCCGGATCTTTTTCAAATAGTAATCCTCCTGATACTGATGAGCTGCTGAATGAGAGACGGTGATACACGGCGAGAGGATCCCCGAGGAACGCATCCCCTTTCTCACCTTTGGACCTTTGCAATTTATACTCTCCTCGTGTCCGGTAGCGGCCGTTCACCGGAAATTTATTTTTAGTGACATTTTCTTTCTTTTCAGAATTAATTGTCAGGAACGGACGGATTTTTTCAAAAAGGGTTGGCGTCATCAGTTCTGCAGTGCGAAGCTGTTCGATCTCTGTAATAGTGACAGAATCGCACAATCTGATGATGGAGTGTGCCAACAGCGGAGATACAAAAGGAATAGCCGTCAGATCATCATACCGAATCGACGCAATATTAACAGGTTCAATCAGGAGCGATTCAATTTCCTCTGTTTCCGACTGATCGACGTCATCTTCCTGACGTTCATTGAAGATTATTTCCAACACTTCCTGCTCTGAAGTCGAATTCTGACGCTGGGCAGCAAGGGGACTTCCAGCCAAACAGAGTAGAAATATTTGCAGCACATATTTCATCGCTCATCGAACGGATATACCTATTGACTGCGATAATCCCAAATCAGAATGAAGGGAAACACCATAATTGACATTCAACGCACCTGTCCGGATTCCCACTCCGCCGAACAGTTTGGACACACTGTCATTTACACCTGATCTGAGAATTAACTCTTCAATCGGTGAAAACTCAACACCCCACTGAATATTTACCGGATATCTGACATCCTTAATCAGATCGGCGCACACAGTAATATTTTCCGAAATAAGTGCCGTGATTCCGGTTTGAAATATCCTGGGAATATCGTCATCCGCTCCGAATGCTGAGCCGGATAGATTGCGAAATGCCGCGCCAATCCTGAATTGCCGGGATAATTCATACACTGTTCCAACATCCGCGGTAAAAAACAACGCGGAACCATAATGTGCTATCATAAGATGAATCGTATGGACATTGATGCCGACACCGAATTCATCCGTTACAAGTGCAGCGGCACTGACTGAGCCGATACTTTCCTTGTATAACGAAAATCCAACGGAAGAAAATCCGATTGCACCGTTG
>CAZQSI010000047.1:11157-22922 GCA_964596155.1 uncultured Chitinophagaceae bacterium | reverse complement strand
GAATATCAAACTGCGGGCATATCCCGAACACCGGAAGGATTTCACCTGACCGGCGGATATATGCTCACTCAAAAATCTCAGGTGCTGCTTCGATATGACAGTTTCCGATCCGGCGGCTTCGGTCCCGACTCGGATCAGTTCATTGCCGGGATAAATATTTGGCCGACGTCGGTCACCGGACTGCAGATTAATGTCATTGTCCCGCGATTAAATACAGCGGCAAACAAACCGCAGCTTTTGTTAAATTCACAGGTGAGTCTCTAAGCTGCAGCAACAATACCGAGACGGTATGCTCTATTAATGTAGAACGCAGATGGAATTTATCCTGAATGCATTCAGCGAATTAGCGTCATTTCTTTCCACAACGTCGTTTTCGATCGGAACGATATCCTTGTCCCTGCTGGGACTCTTCCTTTCGATCGTTGCGCTGGGGCTGCTGATATTTCTTTCCCGCTACATCCAACTCTGGACGACAACGATCATTCTTCGCTCCAGTTCTTTAGATCTGAATACTCGTCAGGCAGTCGGCACATTTGCACGGTATGCGGTTATTGTCACCGGACTTCTTATCATCCTTGAAACGGCGGGGATCGATCTTACGTCGCTGACGGTCATTATCGGTGCACTGAGCGTCGGCGTCGGTCTTGGTTTGCAGGGCATCACCGGAAACTTTGTGAGCGGATTGATCATCCTGCTGGAACGTCCGATCAAAGTGGGAGACCGCGTTGAAGTGGGTTCGATTATCGGGGATGTCACCAATATTTCCGCACGCGCCACCACCATCACCACAAACGATAATATTTCCATCATCGTGCCGAATTCCGAGTTCATCTCCACACGCGTCATTAACTGGAGTCTTACGGACCGTAAGGTTCGGCTGCAAATTCCGGTAGGCGTGTCATATTCATCGAATCCTGAAGAAGTGGAAAAACTGTTACTGGAAGTAGCGAATGAGCAGGATGGATTGTTGTTTGATCCGAAGCCGGATGTGGTTTTTCTGGAGTTTGGAGAGAGTTCGCTGAATTTTACGCTGCGTGTCTGGACGTCCGAATATATCAACAAACCGTTCGTCTTAAAAAGCCTGCTGAATTTTGCCATTGCAAAAAAATTCCGGGAACATGATATTGTCATCCCGTTCCCGCAGCGTGATCTTCACATCAAATCAGACTCTACGGCGGCAGCACCGCGTACCAAACGAAAAAAGCGTCCCCGCTAACCGAAGGTAATTTCGGGGACATCGCCGAGAATACCGTAATAAAACGCCATCCGAAAAAATTCTTCAAGTGACTGCCGTGCCGGATCATCCAAGCCGTACGAAAAATTGGACAGATACTGCTCCAGCTCTTCTGCGGAATTCGATGTTTCTTTAACCAGCTCCTGCGCAACCGCTCCGAGAGCAGCGGATCCGGAGCGCTGCGATGCCATAAGCAGCGAGTGCAGTTCGGGCGAGAACGATTCGCTTCGGGCAATGCAAACGGAGTGAACAAACGGAAGATCCGTCAAATCTTCCCACTCATCCACGATATCAATATACGGAAGTTTCGAGGTCACGCCGACAAGATGGCGGTCCGACACCAAAGCGCAATCCGCCTTTGCAAGCATTTGTTCAATCGTACCGAGCATCGGCACGATGGAGGGTTCGGACTCATACTTTTCCCCCAATATGATCCGCGACAGCACAATGGTGGTCGTGGATTCATTTCCCACCGCCACCGATTCAATCTTCTGCAGATCACTGCGCATATAGAGACGAGCGGCACCGCTTTCACCCGACGAAACAGCTCCGATTTCCGGATAGAGAATCATATCCGAGCTGTTTTGTGCAAGATCAATCGGTGCGACGAAAGCAGCATCCAGCGCTTTTCCCATCATTTGTTCAATATGCGCCTGCGGTGTATCAAAAAAAAGTTCCCCCGGGAAACCGGAGGAACGATTGAGTGTGTGATACAGCGGGCGTGTCAACAGTTCGCGTGATGCGCCGACCTTCCAGGCGTGTGCCGTGCCGGGCTGACCGGATCCGTTCACTGACTTGCGCCGGTTTTCTGACGGATCTGTTTTGCGGCAAGGCCGCGCAGATAATACAGCTTCGCACGCCGTGCATGTCCTTCTTTCACCAGATCAATTTTGGCAATCCGGGGAGAGTGGAGAGGAAAAATTCTTTCCACGCCGACGCCGTCCGAAATTTTTCGAACGGTAAATGTCGCTCCCATTCCTTCGCCTCTGCGTCCGATCACGATGCCCTGATACTGCTGAATACGTTCTTTATCCCCTTCGACAACGCGCACGTGCACGTTCACCGAGTCGCCGACTTTAAAACCCGGAATGTCGGATTTTAAGAACGCAGCTTCCACTAATTTCATTTTGTCCATGGTACCCTCTTAATGTTGTTCTGCCGAGCAGAACGATGATTGAATGATGTTTTCTTTCTCTTTTCAATATTAACATTGGAATTGGAACGGTGCGCTGCCGTCTACCCCTTTGTCCGACTCAGTGACTACGCGTCACTTCAACAAATCGCTTCTTCGTTCCTTTGTCTTTGTCTTTTTCTGCTGCTCTTTCCATTTCGACACTTCCTTGTGATTTCCGCTCAGCAGCACATCCGGAACTTTCATGCCCCGAAATTCGGGGGGACGCGTATAACTCGGAGCATCGAGCAAACCGTCCTGAAACGAATCGGTCAACGCCGATTCTCCGTCGCCGATCACTCCGGGAATCAGCCGGATGACGGCATCCGCTATGACCATTGCCGCCAACTCTCCGCCCGTCAACACAAAATCGCCGATGGAAATTTCTTTTGTAATCAGCTGTTCCCGCACCCGCTGATCGACTCCTTTATAATGTCCGCAAAGTATTATCACGTTTGCGGAGAGGGAGAGATCGTTTGCCATTTTTTGATCGAACCGTTCACCGTCCGCCGTCACATAAATAATCTCGTCGTATGTCCGTTCGGACTTCAGCGACTCGATACATGCAAAGATCGGTTCGGGCTTTAGGATCATCCCCGATCCGCCGCCATACGGCGGAAGATCAATAATCTTATGTTTGTCGAGCGCAAACGCGCGCAGATCATGCAGCACAATCTCCGCCAGTTTTTTTTCCTGCGCCCGTTTAAGAATGCTTTCCGAAAGCGGACTTTTCAGCAATTGCGGAACCGCGGAAATGATATCTATTCTCATACGCTGCTCTCACAACGACTCGCCGGAGAACAATCCTTCCGGCGGACGCACAACAATTTCTTTCTTTTCAACATCAACACGGACGATAAACTCTTGCACCGCGGGGAGCATCACATCGCCGCGGTTCGATCGTACCGTATAAATAACGTGGGCGGGATACGAATCAACGGAAATCACTTTTCCGAACATTTCCCCCGCCTCGCCGACCACCCTGCATCCGATCAGTTCATCAATAAAAAATTTTTCCTTGGGTAAATCCTTCCTGTGCGATTCCTCAACAAACAAATACTGACCCCGGATCATATCCGCTGCAGTCTTGTCGTCGATTCCCTTCAGCTTCAGATAAATCTCCTCTCCCCGCATTCTCGCCGATTCAATCTTCACCGGCACAGTGTGCTGCTCGTCAGCGCCGAGAAGAATGTCCGACGTTTGCACGAACTCCTCCATCGACCGGCCGAACGATTCAACTTTCATTTCGCCGCGCAATCCAAATATTTTCCGGATTTGAGCGATCGCCCTCAGCGGACGATGAACCTGTTTAGTCTTCAACTTCTAGTATTGCCCTTTTCCCGGATTTTGCCGCCACGGCACTCAGCAGCACACGGATCGACTGCGCCGTGCGTCCCTGCTTGCCGATAATCTTACCGATATCGGCTTGGGCGACCTTGATCTTAAAGATAACCTTGTTGTCTTTCTCTTCTTCCGTAATTTCGACAGAATCAGGATTGTCAACAAGCTGCTTCGCAACATATTCGAGGAATTCGCGCATCTCTGCCTCCTGTAGTTGTTTGAGAAGACTCTGTTATCCGACGTACCGTTTCACGTCACTGCATTCTATTACGCTTCCGCGGGTGCTTCAGGCGCCGCCGCCTCTGCAGCCGGTGTTTCTGCTGCCGGTCCGGACGCTTTTTTCTTCGACACTTTGCGCCGTGCTTTTTTTGCAAGTTCTTTTTCGCGTTTCAGCGACTGCGCGGCAGCCCATTTTTCGAATTCAGCGGTAATGGTCGCCTCATCCTTCCCTTTTTTCTTCAGGGTCCATTTTAACATGATCCCTTTCCGGCTGAGAAGATTTTTCACCGTATCGGTGGGAGTTGCACCGACGCCGAGCCAGTACATCACACGGCTTTCTTTGACATCGATGGTCATCGGATCGGAACTCGGATTATACTGACCGAGTTTTTCAAGGAATCGTCCGTCCCGTTTAAAGCGTGAGTCTGCCGCAACGATGCGATAGACCGGCTGTTTCTTTTTCCCGCCGCGTTGTAATCGTATTTTAACTGCCACTGTGATGCTCCTTTTTTTACTGCTGTTGATATGAATTAATTGTTTTCAATAAATTTTTATTCGCGTCCGAACCGCTCTCACCTGCCGAACCGTTGTCCCATCATTTTCGCAATGCTTTTTCCCTTTGAGAAATTTTTCATCATCTTCTGCATTTCGGTAAACTGCGTCAGCAGTTTATTTACTTCCTGAATTGTTCTTCCGCTGCCGTTGGCAATCCGTTTCCGCCGTGAGCCGTTGATGATGGCCGGATTGGTCCGCTCCTCTTTCGTCATCGACAGAATGATCGCTTCAACATACTTCATTTCTTTTTCGTCCACGTCGTTCAGATTTCCCAGCTTGGATGCGCCGGGAATCATCGACATCACCTGCGAGAGCGGCCCCATTTTTTTGATCTGCTGCAGCTGCTCGTAAAAATCCTGCAGCGTAAACTGCGAGGTGACGATTTTTTCCTGCAGTTTCTCCGCTTGCTTCTGGTCGAATGTCTGCTGGGCTTTCTCGACGAACGACACGATATCGCCCATGCCGAGAATCCTCGACGCCATCCGGTCGGGATGAAACTGTTCGAGGGCATCCATCTTTTCGCCCACGCCGACAAACTTGATCGGCTTTCCGACCACGGTGCGGATCGACAGTGCGGCACCGCCGCGCGTGTCTCCGTCCAATTTTGTCAGCACAACGCCGTCGTAATTCAGACGGTCATGAAACGTTTTCGCCGTCGTGACAGCGTCTTGTCCGATCATCGAGTCTACGACAAACAGTGTTTCGTGCGGCTTCACTGCGGCCTTGATGTCGGACACCTCGGTCATCATCACTTCATCGATCGCCAGGCGTCCGGCGGTGTCGATAATGATAACATCCCGTGCATTCTCTTTCGCATACGGAATCGCCAGTTTCGCGATTTCCAGCGCGGTCTTTGTTCTGCTGCTGAACACCGGAACCTGAATCTGTTCGCCGAGCGCGATCAGTTGATCGATCGCGGCGGGACGGTACGTATCGGCGGCGACGAGCAGCGGCATCTTCCCTTTGTTCTTCAGATGCAGCGCCAGTTTTCCGCTGAAGGTTGTTTTTCCGGAACCCTGCAATCCCGCCACCATAATGACGGACGGAATTTGCGGCGACAGTGTAATCTCCGCTTTTTCGCTTCCCATCAGCTCCACAAGCTCATCATAGATAAACTTGATGATCAGCTGACCAGGCGCGACGCTGGAAATTACTTCCTGACCGACAGCCTTTTTTTGAACCTTGTCAATGAACGACGATACAACGGCAAAATTCACATCGGCATCGATGAGCACCTTGCGAACTTCACGGAGCGCTTCGGCTGAATTCTCCTCCGATATTCTGTGCTGGCCGCGCAGCTTTTTCAGCGCGCCGTCTAATCGTTCTGTCAGTGTTTCAAACATCGCTGTTAACCGGCCTTCTTCAATGCTTCGGCACCCGCCACGATTTCAAGCAATTCCTTGGTAATCGCCGCCTGACGCGCTTTGTTGTAATTCAATTGGAGCACCTTGATCAAATCGCGTGCGTTGGTTGATGCATTTTCCATCGCCGTCATCCGTGCGCCGTGTTCGGCAGCATTCGAATCGAGCAGCACCCGCCACATGTGAAAATTCAAATGTTTCGGAACAAGAGCCGACACGATCTCGTCGCTCGACGGCTCAAAAATAAAGTCTGTGGCCGGAGCGGCGGCATCCTCGGATTGTTCGCGGACGACCGGGAGAAATTGTCCGATGGTCAGCTTCTGCTGCACGGCATTTTTAAACTCATTCGAAATGATTTCCACTTTGTCGTACTCGCCGTTGACGAATCCTTCCGCAACTTCCGCGACAATTGCCTTCGCCGTTGCGAAATTCATTTGATTGAACACGCCGACATGCTTTGCAACAACTTCATACTCTCGTTTGCTGAAGAAGTCGTATCCTTTTTTACCGACGCAGATCAGTTTTACTTTTCCCTGCTTGTTCAATTCGGCGTACTGCGTTTTAATGTGCGCCACAGCCGCTTTGATGATATTGCTGTTGAACGCTCCGCAGAGACCCCGGTCCGCTGTCACGATGACAATGGCAACACATTTCACCTCCCGCTCCGCAAACTGCGGGTACCGCGTGACATCCACCTGACCTGAGAGATAGGCAAGCAGCTCCTTCATTTTGAGCGCATACGGACGCGCTGCAACAATCGATTCGGTTGCACGCCGCAATTTCGCCGCGGCGACCATCTTCATCGCTTTGGTGATTTTTTGTGTACTTTTTACGCCGCTGATCCGCTGACGTATTTCTCGTAATGTCGCCATGAAAGTTACGCCGCTTTAAACGTTGTCATAAATTCTTTTGCGATGGACTGGATTTTTTTCGCCGCATCCTCCGGCAGATCTTTTTTCTCGGCGATTGCCGTCAGCACATCCTTGTGCTTTAATTCGATCATCTGCAAAAATTCCTTTTCGAACTGCTGAACTTTATCCACCGGCAGTTCGTCAAGAAAACCGTTTGTACCGAGGAAAATCATCACAACCTGCTGTTCCACAGGAAGCGGGACATACTGTCCCTGCTTGAGCAGCTCCACAAGCCGTGCGCCGCGGCGCAGCTGCTGCTGCGTTGCTTTGTCCAGATCAGATCCGAATTTTGCAAAGGCTTCGAGTTCACGGTACTGAGCAAGCTCAAGACGCAGACGGCCGGCAACTTTTTTCATCGCTTTAATCTGAGCGTTTCCGCCGACACGCGACACCGAAATACCGACGTTGATGGCCGGACGGACACCGGCATTAAACAGGTTCGGTTCAAGGTAGATCTGTCCGTCCGTTATGGAAATCACGTTGGTCGGAATATACGCGGAAACGTCTCCGGCCTGTGTTTCGATAATCGGCAGCGCCGTTAAACTTCCTCCGCCTTCTTCGTCGCTCAATTTTGATGCACGCTCGAGCAGACGCGAGTGAAGATAGAACACGTCCCCGGGATACGCTTCGCGTCCCGGCGGACGGCGCAGCAGCAGCGACACCTGACGGTACGCGGCTGCCTGTTTTGAAAGATCGTCATACACAACAAGTGCGTCGCGGCCATTGTCGCGGAAAAATTCTCCGAGCGTCGCACCGGAATAAGGCGCAACAAACTGCATCGGCGCCGGATCGCTGGCATTCGCCGCAATTACGGTTGTATACGGCATTGCGCCTTCTTCTTCCAGTTTGTTCACAACCTGTGCGACGGTGGAACCTTTCTGGCCGACGGCAACATAAATACAATAGACGGGACGAATTCCCTGTTTCTTTGCCTCTTCCGTATGCGTATAGCGCTGGTTGATGATCGCATCGAGCGCAACGGCGGTCTTGCCCGTTTGACGGTCGCCGATAATCAACTGACGTTGTCCGCGTCCGATCGGAATCATTCCGTCGACGGATTTCAATCCCGTTTGCAGCGATTGCTTCACGGGCTGACGTTGAATAACGCCGAGCGCCTTGCGTTCGATCGGCGAAAACTTATCGGTTTTGATCGGACCGCGTCCGTCCACCGGCTGGCCGAGGGGATTGATGACCCGTCCCAGCATGGCGTCGCCGACCGGCATTGATGCAACCCGGTTTGTGCGCTTGACCGTATCGCCTTCCTTGATCATTGTATCATCGCCGAACAGGATACATCCGACGTTGTCTTCTTCAAGGTTCAGCACCATTCCGAAGACTTCACCCGGAAACTCAACGAGTTCTCCGGCCATACATTTTGACAAACCATAGACGCGTGCGATACCGTCGCCGACCTGCAGCACGGTGCCGACATCGTACACATCAACTTCCTTTTCATATCCGGCTAATTGCTTTCGGAGAATCGTCGTTATTTCATCGGGTCGAACTTCAGCCATTGTTGTTGTTCCTTATCAATTATTGAACGAACCTTGTGTTAACTTCTTTTTTAATATTTCCAGCTGCCGCCGCACGCTGCCGTCCAGCACCGTATCGCCCACCCGGGCGACAAAACCGCCTTTGATGGAGGCGTCGAGACTGAACGTTATTTCAACGTTTTTCTTTGTCATTGCTTCTAGATGTTTCACCAGATCTTTTTCCTGCTTTGCGCTGAAGTCGACGCTGGTCGTCACGCTCACCCGTACGATGCCCAGCTGTTCGTCGCGCATCACAAAATATTGAGCAAGAATTTCACCGAGAACATTTTCTCTTCCTTTGCGCACTATCTCGGTCAGGTAACCCATGACCGCAGCGCTGACTTTCTTCTTAAACACATCCTGCAGAATCGCCAGCTTTTTATCCTTGTCCACGATCGGGCTTGCCAGAATATTTCTCAGGGGGCGCGACGCATCGATGGCCTGCTTGACCAGCAGCAAATCCGCCGCCGCGGCTTCGGATTTCTTTTGTTCATTCGTCAGCGTCATTAATGCCGACGCATATCGTGTTGCTACTCGAAGATTGCTCATCAGTTGTTTTGTAATTGTTGTAAAACTTTGTCCACCATTTTTTTCTGTTTGGCGCCGTCGAGCGATTCATCCAGAATTTTTTCGGCGACGGATACCGACAATTCCGCCACTTCGTTTCGCAGCTGCTGCATAGCCGCATCCTTTTCCCGCGCAATTTCGTCCTTCGCCTGCTCCATCATTTTTTTTGCGCTGTCGTTTGCTTTCGCAACGATATCATTCTTCAGCTGTTCCGCCATCGCACGTCCTTCCGCAATCAGACGGGAGGTTTCATTGCTTGCCTTATCCATGGCAATTTTGTTTTCCTGAATCATCCGCTCTGCATCTTTTTTTGCTTCTTCGGCTTTTTTAAGCGCATCGGCGATTTCCTGTTCGCGCGAGTGCAGCGCCTGAAGGATCGGCTTCCACGCAAATTTGCCCAACACGACCGCCACCAGAACAAAGGTGATCATCGTCCAAATGATTAATCCGGGATTGATATCTAACATATGTTTCTCGTATTCACTGAATGAAAGCAGGACGGGAACCATCCCGTCCTGCACAAATAATTACTTTGTTGCAAGAATAATGCAGATGGCCAGCGCGAAGAATGTCGCACCTTCGATCAGCGCTGCTGCGATCAGCATCGATGTCCGAATTTGACCGGCTGCTTCCGGTTGACGGCCGCTTGCTTCCATCGCTGCCGCTGCAAGTTTACCGATACCGATACCTGCGCCGATGATAGAAACGCCAGCGCCGATTCCTGCTGCAAAGTATCCTAGACCGAGTGATTCCATTATTATTTCTCCTGTTAGATGATATGTAGATTGATTAAGTGCGTTTTTCTAATTCAACAATTAATGTTCTTCCGCATGGGATTCGGTCTGCATGCCGAGTCCCATGAACAGCGACGTCAGCATCGTAAAGATGTACGCCTGCAGAAATGCCACAAACAACTCGAGCATATTGATTGCCACGGCGAACGCAACCGAAACCGGTGCGACGACCAGCGACTGAAAGACAAAGATCAAACCGATCAATGCCAGGATGACGATATGACCGCCTGTCATGTTTGCAAACAAACGAATGCAGAGCGCAAACGGTTTCGTAAACAGCCCGAGCACTTCGATCGGAATCATGATCGGCCAGAGCGCCCAATGAACGCCTCCGGTAAGATGCGCCAAATAGTGCCCGATGCCCTGAGACCGGATTGCCGAAAGCTGGATCATAATAAATGCGATGATCGCCAGTCCGGCGGTTACGCTGACGTTGCCGGTGGCGGAAGCGCCGTATGGCACAAGGCCGAGAAGATTCATCACAAGAATAAAAAAGAATGTCGTCAGCAAATACGGAAGGTACCGCAGCCCCCCTTTGCCCATATTGGGAACGACGATCTCGTCCCGAACAAACACGACGAACAGTTCAACAAGATTGCCGAAACCTTTCGGAACCTTGTTTTTTCTGTTCCTGCGTGCAGCGACGGATAATGAAACAATGAGCAACAAGGCCGCCACCCAGAGAAACACCACATGTTTGGTCAGGGAAAGATCGATGCCGAACAGTTCGATTTCCGGCAGCGAGAGTCCGTGCTTTGAGGGATCCGGGTTATGATAGAAAGGGATCTCCAGATATTTACTGTCGTAAATATGGTGAAGCAATTGCGAAAATATATTCTCTTCCGCACCCTGAAGACCGGCGGCGGAAGAATCTGCTGTTGCTGCCGAAGTGTCTGCCGCTGTGCGGGCAAGCGTTGTTTCTGCTGATAGAATCCAAGAAAACACAAGATACCTGTTATGACTGAATTATTACCGTTGAATTTTTTTATGGATATACATCACTTCCAGAATCAGAAAGATTACGTACATCACGAACAGCGAAGCAATGAGCGATATCGGATCGATGTTTAAAGCAACGATGCAGAGAAGCAGCAGTCCCAGCATCACGAACAATCGAACAACAATTCCCGCCATCGCAATCTGCATAAATACCGTATGCGACGCATTCATCGCAACATGAACGATCACAACGCCAAGAAGCACGTTCACCACACTCAGAGAAAAACCGGCAACAACGCCTTCAGCGACATGAGCAGCCGCATACATGGAGACCGGCACATATCCTAATCCCGCAGCCGCGAGCAGCACAATCAACACCTGCTTGAGAAACGCAGAATCAAACTCTCCGGATTTTTCAGACTTTGTCGTGACGTTCATGTTTCTCTTTTTTATCAATTTCGTTTACTGCGCGGAAAAAGTGTATCATTCCGCCGGCAAATCCGATAAACACACCCGTCACCATTAACCACGGCTTTGTTCCCGCCGCGTCGTCCGCCATTTTTCCCAAAAAGACAAAAACAACGACCGCAATGGCAATCTGCAGTCCGAGCGTCATATACGGCGCAGCCGCCTGCATCATTTCGCTCAATTTTTTCTCTTCATGCTTCATGAAAGAGATGCCGTGCCCCTCAATAATTCTGTCCCGTCGGCCGAATTTCGGTCATGGTGACTTTGCCGTCAAACACAGCCCCTTCGTCGATAATAAGTTTCGCTGCCTTCACATCACCGCGGACAACCGCTTTCCCTTCGAGAACCAGTTTTTCAACTGAGGTGATATTCCCTTTCACTTTTCCTCCCACCGTCACATTCCGGCCGTTCACCATCCCCTCGATCTCACCGGCAACACCAATCGCTAAATTTTCGGCAGCATGCACTTCGCCGTTCAATTTACCATCGATGCGAATGCTTCCCTGAGTTCGTATCTTTCCTTCAACGGTCGTTCCCGAGCCGATAAGGTTTAAATTCTTAACCGAAGAGTTGTCCGCCATTAGAGTGCGCTCGCAATTAAATAATCGTTTGGGTTTTGTGCTTTACCGTTATTCCATACTTCAAAATGCAAATGCGGACCGTAACTTGTCCG